>JAZSCG010000173.1:0-8314 GCA_045602805.1 Feifaniaceae bacterium | reverse complement strand
TATTTTCGATGTATTTAACGGTACTCTCATTCTTTACGTCTGCGCATGTGCCTGCATTTTATGTGCACTGCTTTTTCTTATAATACCTTTATTTGTAAAAGACCCCAAGCGCAGAGGTGTAATGATTCAGGGAACGTTCCGCTCCAACTTTCTGTTATTCGGCGTACCGCTCGGCCTTAGTATCGGCGGTGAGTCGGGTGCAGTTCTTGCAGCGGTAGTTGCTTCCTTTTACGTGCCTGTCATCAATATGCTTTCGGTTATTTCACTTTATGCGTTCAGCGATGCCAAAAACAAGAACTTAAAATCCGCATTGCTCGGCATTTTGAAAAACCCGTTGATTATCGGCGGTGTTTCGGGTCTTATTTTCTCTTTGATACGCAATTACATCGGCTTTGAGATACCGACTATAATTGATACAACACTGTTCAACATCAAATCAACCGCAACGCCCCTTGCTTTTTTAATTCTGGGCGGCGATTTAAAATTCGGCAGTATGCTCCGCAACGTGAAATTTTCAATTTTCTCCGTACTCGGCAAAATCGTGCTGATACCGGCTGTTATGCTGACGGTGTCTGCCCTGCTCGGCTTTGACAAGCTCGAAATGGCAATTCTCGTTGCCGTATTTGCCACGCCAAACGCCGTTTCAAGCTACGCTATGGCAAGAAATTACGATGCTGATTACGAGCTTGCAGGTGAAATTATCACGCTCGGCACTCTGCTTTCCGTATTCACCATGTTTATTTTCATCACAATAGCAAGATCACTCGGCTGGATATAACAAAAAGTCAGATGTAAAAACATCTGACTTTTTTATTTCATTGACAGTAAGTTGAGATGATAGATGTAACAATAAACCAGGATATCAACAACTGACAAAGAACCGCTCATCGTACGATGGGCTGTTTTTGTCGTATTTTGTCTTGTTATCAGTGAAATTTTATGTTATTATCCATAGGTGTACATAATAAAAAGGAGTAAATAATATGACAAGGGTTCAGTTAAAAAAAGAAGCCAAAGTACAAATCAAAAACAAAATAGCCTTACTTTTTCTCATCTCACTTACTGCGGCGGTAATTGTTGAAGCTGCGGCGGTGCTTTTTTCACTTATTCCTCTTGAAATACACACCCATCCGATAAAACACATTCCTATCGGGCTTGACAAGATAATACATCTTGAGGCAGGAGAATATTTTGAAGTCCTGCTTGAGCATTTTACTCACTTCTCCCCGCTTCATAAACTGGCTGAGATACTCAAAAATGCAGGTGTTTATATTCTCGAAATTACCGAGTTTGGTGAAATATTTACTCACTATTTAATTCTTCCCGTCATAAATTTAGGAATTTACAGAGTATACCTAAGCAACATTGACGGCATAGCACCCAAGTTTAAAAATATGTTCTCAGGTCTTGCAGACTGGTGGAAAGCGGTTAAAGTCAATTTCCTTATGAATTTCTTTACACTTCTCTGGTCGCTTCTTTTGGTTGTCCCCGGCATAGTAAAGCATCTTTCCTATTCGATGGCACCCTATGTTCTTGCAGAAAACAAAGACCTGTCGGCAAGAGAGTGTATGAACAGATCAAAAGCCATCACAAAAGGCAGACTTAAAGAGCTTTTGCTTTTCGACCTTTCGTTTGTCGGCTGGCATCTGCTTGCAGTTCTCACAATGGGTATAGGCTATATCTGGATAAAACCGTATATTTTGGCAGCTTTTGCAAATCACTACAGAGAACTTGCCCTTGACTACGAAGAAAAACTCAAAAACGACTAATCGTATTAACGCAAGTACTGTAAATAACGGAGGTTTTTATGGAACAGAAAGGTTTCGTGTCTTGCAGTATTTGCAGTAGCCATCGTACTCGGTGTTCCCTCATCTTTAGGTAACGGATTGTGGAGTAATATCAGGATTTTAGGTATGAACTTCCTTGATTTCTTTGATTTTATCAGCAACAGCGTCATTATGCCGATTGTTGCGCTTATCACAAGCATATTTGTAAGATACGTCATCAAGCCCAGAAGCATTATTGAAGAGATTGAATTTTCAGCGAAATTCAAAAAAAGGCTCTGTTTGTTACGATGATTAAATACGTTGCACCCGTATTCATTGTACTTATACCGGTTTCTTCGGTGCTTAATGCTTTCGGAATATTCAAAATATAACAAAAATAGACGGTTTTGAAAAAAACCGTCTTTTTCTTCTTGATAATATGATTTTATTGTACTATAATACCTAGTCGGTGTCGAAAAATCTGTTATTATCAAGGATAATTATTATGCATACAATAACATCTTTCATAAAAAAGAATACTGTTTTGGATATTGCTTTTATAGCGGCTCTCATAACTTCTTTAATAGTACCTCCAGACAAAACATATCTTACATATTTTGATGTCAAAACGCTGACCTGCCTTTTCTGTGTTCTTGCAGTGGTGTGTGCTTTCAGAAACATAGATTTTTTCTACATTCTCGCAAGAAAAACGGTAAAAACGCTCGGTAGTCTGAGGGCAGCGGTTACGGCACTCGTGTACATCACGTTTATCGGTTCAATGCTCATAGCAAACGATATGGCACTTCTGACATTCCTTCCGCTTGGTTATTTCGTGCTGAATGCCTGTGATAAAAAGGAATATATGGCATTCACTTTTATAATGCAGAATATTGCCGCAAATCTCGGCGGTATGCTTACGCCTTTCGGCAACCCGCAGAATCTCTATCTTTACAACGAATTCCACATATCAAATAAAGAATTCTTCTTAACAATGCTGCCGCCTTTTATAATTTCAGTAGTTCTCATAACGGCTTGTTGTATGTTTATAAAGAATGACCATCTTGTTCTGCGTGGCAACGAAAAACACCTCAATATGCCAAAAGCAACGCTGTATACGCTTTTGTTTGCGCTTGCCATTGCAGTAGTGTTCAGAGGTATCCCCTATTACATAGGTCTTATAATCATACCTGCAGTCCTCTTTTTTGCTGACAGAAAGGCACTTGCCGACGTGGACTACCCCCTGCTTTTAACCTTTGTATGCTTTTTCATATTTGCAGGCAATATGTCACGGATAGATGCCGTAAACAAGCTTCTCTCTTACCTGCTCGGCAAAAGCACACTTCTTTTTTCCGTTGTTTCCTGCCAGGCGATAAGCAACGTGCCCTCGGCAATTCTGCTTTCGCAGTTCACAGTCAACGTAAAGGATCTTCTTGTAGGCGTCAATATCGGCGGTGTCGGTACACTGATTTCGTCACTCGCAAGCCTTATAACTTTCAGAGAATACACCCATTACGAACCTAAAAAAGCAGGTTATTACCTTAAAATGTTCTCTGCAATCAATTTTGCTTTTCTTATTATTTTAACAAGTTCAATGTATATAATAAAGGCGATAGTTTAAACTATCGCCTTTATTTTTTGATTTTTACCACATTTTATAATCGGTTTCAATAAAACTCTGAGCGTCATCGCCAAAACAAAGCACAATGCAAAATTTATGACGATAACCACTATCCCGTCAAAGGGAAGTTTCGGATACAGATACTTGTCCGTTATATACGAGAAAAGATACATTTCAAAAGAACTGAGCGCCACCTTTTTCACGGGGACTGCTATTATTTTCGGGAGTTTGTTCATGTTGTAAAACAGCAAAAATATGCTCAAAGCAAATACCATTGTAGGAAGTGCTGAAAAACCGTACATCACCCACCACGCATATTCCTGCTGTGAAAACAAAGCGCACAAGCCAACGTTTACCGCAAGTGCACCGACACCTGCTGCAAAAACGTTGAGTTTTTTCACTTCGGGCTTATGCTCTCTTACATATGCACCCAGAAAATAAAAGGTTACGGGATAGAGATTAACCCACCAGTCAGGAACGATATTGAGCTTGACACCGCCGACTATAAAACTGCCTGCAACATCGGGTAGTGCAGTGAGAAAAACAAGCACTGCAATAAGTATATGCCACTGCTTTCTGTCCTGCAATGAGTCTTTTATCATATTGAGAAAAGGTATCATCAAAAACAGGCCTATATACATTTCAACATACCATGCATAGTCTATAGCTGTAAAGTTCAGTACAGAAAGTACCGCACGCCAGAATATTATTTTCTCACCGTACACGAATCTGTCAAACAAAATTGAAATAACGGATATAATCACATACGACAGCAAAACAGGTATGATACCTTTGAAATATCCTTTTGAAAGTTTTTTATTGGAATTCAGGTATCCCGTCAGCAGCAAAAACAGCGGAACTGCCGTAATCCCCACGTAGTGAAGCGTTACGTATATCACCCATTTTGCAGTATGAAGTCCTTCGTTGAAAGCCGCACAGTAGCTGAGCATATGCGCAAGAAGCACGAAGCTTATCGCAAGACATCTTATTATGTCGGGACCTGCAAATCTCTCTTTTCTTTCCATATAATCACCTATTTAAGAACGTAGCTTGAGTTGAGAAGTGACGTGCTGTACATAAAGAGAACGTCCTGATTTTCAAAATCAACGTACTGACCGATAAATGCACTTGACATATATCTCGTATCCACGAGAAGTACACGGCTGTAATCCTTTGTCAGAAGCGGTGCAATACTGCTTGTGTAGGAATCTCTGAATATCACAAGTTCCCTGCCCGTATTACACTCCGGATTTGTTATTTCAACTAACGGAGATGCGCCAAACAAATAGAAATCATAAGCATCTCTGCCGTCAAGCTTTTCGCTTACGTAAACGCCTGCCTTTTCATTTGTTTCGTAGTTATATGCCGTCAAATTTTCTATAGCATCGTTTGTTATATACTTTATGGTATCTGCTTTGAGAGGCAACGCCGACTGACCGTAATATACGCCGTAAAAATCCTCTTTTGCCGTTTTTACCTCACCGTCGTATATGCCGACACCGAAAATGTCTGCTATTTTTTGTGCGGTCGGCAAGAGTTTTTCCTGCTTCCAATGGGTATCCGTCGGATAATAACTATCCTCATCAAGCGTATCTGTTATATCACAAAATGTCGCAAAGGAAAGTTTTTCTTTCAGAATGTTAAACATACGATTGTAATCAAGTGCAGGATAGCCGTTCTTTTCAGCAAGGTAATACCCCTTGTCGGGAATCGGTACGACGGCAACATTACAATCTGTGCCCTTAATATATGTGTCATATATTGAGGTGATTTTTTCTGCCGCATTATTTACCGAATTTTCACTCAGCGGATACAAAAGCTGTGCCGCCTGTCCGTTTTGAATATAAATGTCATTATTGTCAAGCTTGCCCAAAAGGTCAAATTCCGTAACCGCTTTAAGTGTGCGGAAAGTGTCTCTCAAAGGAAACTGATCAAGAGTATAGGTTTCAAACTCCGATGCAAATTTTCCGCTTGCCACCGAAGTGCCCGAAACTTCGGGAAACTTTGCAAGCTGCCTTCTTTCCGCAGATGAAAAATCATCCTGCGGTTTTATTATGCAGAATGCCGTAAGTGACAGCCATACTGCAAGAATTATTCCAAGTGATATTTTTCTTTTCATTGCTGTCACCTCCTAAAATCTGAAATAGAGGAACGGATTATACGAACCGTCCACAAGATATGCTGTCGAAATCAGCAGAAGAACGACCAGAACAAGCGGTTCAAGCACTCGAATTGTTGTAAAGCGTTCTGCCTTTACAAAAGTTTTTTTAACAACAGGAAGACATCCCACAACGCCTATACCAAGCATTACCGCATAACTTCTGATAAAATACGCCGTTTCACTGCTCCACATAGGAAGTCCCGATAACCCAAACATTGCGGAAATATCGGAAACTGCACCCGAAAGTCCGTTTGCATTGAATATCACAAAGCTGATAACTATGATCGTCATAACTGCAATATGGCGAATCACGGACGGTATCTTTTCCATTATGTTTTTAAATACGTACTTTTCAAGCATCAGGAAGATTGCAAAATATATGCCCCATATGACGAAATTCCACTCTGCACCGTGCCAGAAGCCTGTGAGCATCCACACGACCGCTATATTGAATATGTGGCGTACCACCGAAACTCTGTTTCCCCCAAGCGGAATATAAACGTAATCACGGAACCAACTGCTCAGCGACAAATGCCATCTTCTCCAGAATTCCGTTATACTCTTTGAAATATACGGATAATTGAAGTTTTCAATAAAATCAAAGCCGAGTATCTTGCCAAGACCTATTGCCATATCGCTGTATGCCGAAAAATCAAAGTAAATCTGAAGTGTAAAGGCAATCGCATATACCCAGTAAAATACAACCGATTTTGCATCTGCTGTGCGGAAATCACTGCAAAGTGCACCGAGTGCATTTGCTATAAGCACTTTTTTTGCAAGACCGTACACAAAACGACGAAAACCAACATACAGACTTTCCGACGTAAACTTTCTTTCTTTCATCTGCAGACTTATGTCCGAATATCTGACAATAGGGCCTGCTATAAGCTGCGGAAACATGGTTACGTACGCCGCAAAATCTATTATATTTTTCTCACATTTTTCTCTGCCCCAATACACATCGATAACGTAACTTATTATCTGGAAAGTGTAGAAACTTATTCCTATCGGCAAAGCAATATTAAGTACGGGTGCACTGATACCGGTAATTGCCGCAAAATTCCTGACAAAAAAAGACGCATATTTGAAATACGCAAGAAATCCGAAAATAACCGTTAGCGAAACGATAAACACCGTCTTTTTCAATTTCTTGCTGTCCGTTTTCGTCATAACGACCGCAGAAATGTAGCCTATAAATATGGTAAGAGCCATAAGCAAAAGTAATTTCGGCTCTCCCCATCCGTAGAAGATAAGGCTGAAGATAAGCAGAACCGTATTTTTCAGTTTATTCGGCACTGCAAAATAGAGTATCAGCACCAAAGGCAGAAAGTAATATAAAAACGTGATACTTGAAAAAAGCATAATTCTCTCCAAAAAATAAGGATGTGTTTTCTTTTAACACAAGAAAGCACATCCCATAATTTTATTCTATAACCGTCGTGAGTGAGCCGCCGCAAACGCTTTCAAAAGCATCCACGATTTCCTGCGAGGTAGCCGTTTCGGCATACTGACTGCCTATCATAATAAGCATAACCGTGTCACCGCATACTGCAACCTTGAGGTCATCAGCCTCAACGCAGAGCCACTTTCTTGTATCAATATTGTCAAACATTGTCTGTGCAATTTCCGTCGCCTTGCTTTCATCGTTAACACGTGCAAGAACGAGTGAATAAGGTATCGCACCAACCATTGCTTCGGATACCGCAATCTCTTTTATTGCAGAGGTATCATCAGTACCCGTGTACATTTTAAGAACTTCGGGGTCTGTAAAGTCCATCATATCCTGCGTTATAGTTGCAAGTGCAATTTCACCCATATCTTTTTTGGTGTATATCTTTTCAACCACGTCGGGAAGCGGACCTTCAGGGCCTTTTATTGTGTTGCCGGCAGGCTTTTTACCGCAGGCAGCAGAAAGAAGAAGTACCGCCGCTACCGTTACAAGCAATATGCTTTTAAAAAACTTTTTCATATTTCCTCCAAAAAACTATTATTGGTACACTTTTTGTGTCCTGAGCAATTATATCATATATTTTTTCATTTTCATAGACATATATACAAATTAAAAAATTTACCAAAAAAAGAGGGGTAACCCCCCTCTTTTTAGTCTATTACCTTTGTAAGTGAGCCGCCGCAAACGCTTGTAAATGCATCAACAATCTGCTGTGCAGTAACAGTATCTGCATAGTTCGTGCCCACCATTATGAGCATAACCACGTCACCGTATACTGCAACCTTAAGGTCGTCAGCAACAACGCAAATCCACTTTCTTGTGTCAATGTTATCAAACATTGTCTGTGCAACTTCGGTTGCCTTGCTTTCATCGTTTACACGGACAAGTGCGAGTGAATAAGGGATAGAACCCATCATCGCTTCTGATACCGCAATATCTTTTACAAGCGAAGTATCGCTGATACCCGTATACATTTTGAGCACTTCGGCATCCGTGAAATCCATCATATCCTGTGTAATCGTACCGAGGGCGATTTCGCCAACCGTCTGCTTCGTATATATTCTGTCAATTACTTCAGCCATACTGCCTTCAAGCTTCTGTGAGGGAGCAGGCTTTTCTTCGGGTTTCTCTTCGGGTTTTTCCTCGGGCTTTTCTTCGGGCTTAACCTCGGGTTTTTCTTCAGGAACAGTAACCGGTTTTTCCACGGGCTTTTCCTGCGGTTTCTCAACAGGTTTCTCCTGCGGTGCCACCTCGGTTTTATCTTCTTCCTTTTCTTCGGGAACAGTTTCAGGTGTTTCATCCTTAACTATTTCGTCGGG
>JAZSCG010000172.1:0-5837 GCA_045602805.1 Feifaniaceae bacterium | reverse complement strand
TAGTAGGGGGTAAGCGGTGCGTCAATGGCATCTAAGAGAAGTTGACCCAGATAATAGGGTGCCGTCTGAATGTCTGATACAGGCTCTATATCGCCCTCACTTGACCATATCAGGAAGGGAAGAGCGTGCATTTTATTCTGTGTTTCCTCATCCCAGTTTGCCTCGTTACCGTCATCTATAAAACCGCCGTTTACAAAGCCGTGATAGCCACCGCCAAAGTAGGGCAGGTGGTCACCGTAGAACAGAATAACCGTCGGTTCACCGCTTGTCTTTGCATAGTCGCTTATGGTGGTGAGCACGTCGTCGGTATGCTTTAAAGCCTTTGAATAACTGCCCAGCATATTTACACTCTCTTCGTCAAGAACGTCGGTACCCGTAACCTCAACCTCACCCCGATTGTCCTTACCGTAATACGGCCCGTGATTTTCTATGGTTATTGCCATTATAAACTGAGGTTCTTCGTTCTCGGCAAGTGTATCCGTCACCCACTGGCCGATTATACGGTCGGGCACGTAACCGCCCTGAAGCCTGTATTCGTAGGGAATGTCGTTTATGTCGAGCAGGGTGTCAAAGCCCATGGTTGAGTATGCCACGTCTCTGTCATAAAACGTCTTTTCAAAGGTGTGCATAAAGGTCGTTTCATAACCGTTATTTTCAAAGTATGAGCCGAGTGACGGCAGATACGGTGTTGTAACAAAGTTATATGCACTGTTACCCTCGGGCATACCGTCGGTTATAAGTGAGGTGAGAACCTCAAACTCAGGTCGCACCGTGCCGCCGCCTATCGTGGGGGAGAGCATCGTGCCCGATATACCTTCGGCTGAAAGGCGGTCATACGCCGCCGTCGGGTTTTGCGAAAATGTTGCATTCGTAAGCTGATTTACATCCCAGTATGCCTCTGCAAGAATGACTATCACGTTGGGCTTTTTTTCCATTTTTTCATCTGTGAAAAATGCAGATTCACTTACGTCAAAATCTGAATAATCCTCTTTGTTTGAGTAATTGTAAAAGGATTTGAAAAAGGTCGGCAAAAAGCCGTTTTTTGAAAGTCCCACAGCTGCGTTTTCGGTGTTTTCAATATCTATTCCCGCAAGTGAATAGGCAAAGGGTGCCGTAATAACAAGCTGGAACATCAGAAGTATTACCAGAATACCGCTTGTCCATATTCTTACAAATTTGTTTATCCTGATTTTCTTTGTGAAAAGTGCAAAATATACCGTCGGCGCAAGATAAATCAATATGCCGATTAACATTGCACCGGGGATAACAAGCCCGTTTCCTGTAAATTCGGCGGTAATATCACCGAGTGAGGTTGCAAAAGCAAGGTCACTTGCAACAAAGGGAACAACGGAATACTGCATCTTGAAGTAGTTTACCGCTGAAAAAAGCACAAACGGCAGACCGCCTGCAAGAGATGCTATCCACGCCCGTCTTGTTGATATCAACAAGACCGCAAAAACTATTGCAGCCAAAAACACCGCAGGAATAAAACTCTGCGGTGCGCTTTTAAGTATGTTCAAGAGATTGTTTTTGCCGCCGCAGGCTATATATTCACCGAGAAATGTCACATATACGGGATAAAGCAATATGCCTGTCCACAAAAATACACGGGACATTTTTTGTGACTTTACTATCACAGTTCACGTCTCCCTTCAATTGCACGGGCAAGTGTGACCTCATCGGCATATTCAAGCTCGCCGCCGACGGGTATACCGTAGGCAATACGTGTCACTTTCACACCGAGCGGTTTTACAAGCCTGCTTATATACATGGCAGTCGTCTCTCCCTCAACGGTGGGGTTCGTTGCAAGGATTATCTCCTTTACCGTGTCGTCGGAAAGACGGTTTATAAGTTCTTTTATTTTGATATCATCGGGACCGATACCGTCAGAGGGCGACATTGTGCCGTGAAGTATGTGGTAAAGACCCTTGTATTCCCTTGTTTTTTCAAATGCGATGACATCCTTCGGCTCTTCAACCACACAGATTATCGACTTATCTCTGACTTCGTTTGAACATATCGAGCAGACAGCCGTATCCGACAGATTCTGGCATACGTTGCAGTAGCAGATACCCGTCTTGGCACCTTTTATCGCTGATATAAATTCCTCTGCATCACCGTCACTCATACCGATAACGGCAAAAGCCAGGCGTGAGGCCGTTTTGTGGCCTATTCCCGGCAGTTTTGCAAATTGTTCTATAAGTTTTGAAATAGGGGGAATGTAGTATTGCATAGTTCACCTTTAAATCAATTCGGAATTCAGAATGCGGAATTCGGAATTAATGAAGATTTTTGATTTTAACAAAAATCAATCAAATTGTAATTCCAAAGAAGTTTCCTCATAACCTATTCAATTTTACCTGTTATTAAAACAGGCCCGGAACAGAGGGCATCTGTGCCTGAATCCTTGCCATTTCTTCCTCGGCATCTTTTTCTGCCGCTTCAATGGCGCTGTTTACCGCAGCAACAACAAGGTCCTGCAACATCTCGATATCATCGGGGTCGACAACGTCGGGTGATATTGTTATTTCGGATATGTGTTTTGTGCCCTTGACGGTAGCACTCACAAGTTCGCCGCCTGCAGTTGCGGTATATGTCCTCTCCTCAAGCTCGGCAGACATATTCTGCATATCCTCCTGCACCTTCTGCGCCTGCTTTAGCAAATTCTGCATATTTCCTGCGCCGCCCTGGTTGAATCCCTGTGGTAATCTTGCTTTCATATATCAATTCTCCTAATCAATAAATTTAATGCCCGTATCACGAAGTGCATCAAAAGCGTCTTTTTCTTCCTCTGCATTAAGTACGGTTATTTTTACACTCCTGCCCGTAACGGTTGACGCTACGGCCCTGATCTGCTCGACTATCGTGCTTCCCGAAGTCAGCAGTCTGTATGACATACCCTTTGCCTTGAGAATAAATTCGTCGGCTTCCTCTTTTACCTCGCAGTTTGCCCCAATAGATGCCACAGACGGTTCAAGTTTTGCCTTTATTTCGGCCCAGCTGTTTGAGGGCACCTTTGGCTTTTCCTGTGTGATTTTAGGCTTTTCTTCAATGGGCTTGGGTGTTGTCACGGCAGGTTTTCTTTCTGTGACCGTAACGGTATCCACACCCGATAACTTGCGTTCAAGCTCAAAAAGCCTTTCTTCATACGCCTCGAGTGAGCCGAGTGAAAGAGGTGAGCAGAGTTTAAAGACAAACACCTCAAAATCAGTTCTGCGACCGCCCAAACGCATTATCTTGTCCGCCTCGTCCTGACATATTGAACAGAGGTTTAAAAGCCTTGCCTCACTTAAAGAGGAAAGTGACTGTGCAACCTCATGGTCAAGCGGAGGTGATGCCAAAAGTGCTGTCGGCTCGGACACGGTTTTTATAACAAGTGCATCACGGAGTAAAACAAGCAGTTCCTCCGCAGCCGTTACGTAGCCTTTGCTAGTCGATGAGAGCTCTTCAACCGCCACGAGTGCGGCAGGAAAGTCACTGTTTTTTACTGCCTGTGCAAGTGAGTTAAGATATGTTCTTGTACCTATACCCGTTATTTTTGCGGCAGTTTCATACGTTATGTTGTCGGTCGATGCAAAACACTGGTCCAGAATAGAAAGTGCATCACGAAGTGCACCGTCAGCAAGCTTTGCGATGAGCTTTGCCGCATCGTCCTCAATTTTTATATTTTCCTTTTCACAGACCGAAAGAATACGCTTTTCAATTGTTGCGACGGGAATACGCCTGAAATCGTAACGCTGACAGCGTGAAAGAATTGTAGCAGGAACTTTTGCAAATTCCGTGGTTGCCAGAATGAATATGGCGTGTGAAGGCGGCTCTTCAATCGTTTTGAGAAGCGCATTGAAGGCGGGCAGGGTGAGCATATGCACCTCGTCTATGATGTAGACCTTGTACTTTGAAGAAACGGGTGAGAAAAATACCTCATCTCTTATACGGCGCACATCGTCAACACCGTTGTTTGAAGCGGCGTCAAGCTCAATAACGTCTACACCCGAACCGCTGTTTACAGCCTTACACGATTCACATTCGTTACAGGGATTGCCGTCTTTCGGATTTTCACAGTTTACTGCCTTTGCAAGTATTTTTGCAATACTAGTCTTACCCGTTCCGCGTGTACCGCAGAAGAGATATGCGTGTGAGAGCTTATTTTCTTTAACCTCGTTTCTCAGTATGGAAACGATATGCTCCTGCCCCGCAACGTCATCAAAATCCACGGGACGCCATTTTCTGTAAAGAGCACGGTATGACATAAAAACTCTCCTTTCGCATTTAACGTAACAGCATACAAAACCGCACGGTGCGACTCTGAACATCGGCTACGCCCGCATTTCCGTTTTCATCACTCAAAACAGCTTTTCTTATGGCACATTATAAAGTCCGCTTATGGCTGCTCGGTTCCCCGCCTGACCAGGTTCACGGTATATAATCGCATAAGGACTGCTTATCAACGCTCCGAAAACGGCTGCTGTGACACAGCCGATGCCCTCGGCACGCACACTTTTCTCTGCTATAGCGGATTGCAGACTACAGGGTGCCGCTACATCCCCGATTAGTGCGGTTTTGTATGCTGTCCGTATTCATCAATTATAACAGACTATATATAAAAAAGCAACACAAAAAGAGTGCCTGTTACAGACACTCTTCGACTTTATTTTTTTGAAAGAATTACACTTCTGACAGTTACCGCACCCAGAACCACGACTGCACCGACAAAGGCGGTTAAAGACGGCATTTCGCCGTAGAATAGCGCAACCCACACGGGATTGAGCAAAGGCTCCACAACGCTCAGCAGGGAAAGTGACAGGGCAGAGCAGTAGCCCGAGGCAATCGTAAAGAGGAGATAAGGGATACCAAGCTGAAAAACGCCTAAGAATATTAAAAGCAAAAGGCTTGTTGCCGACACCCCGTTTTGTGCAAATGCAAGAAAGGGAAGACCTGCTACGGCTGTTATTATGTGTCCGATAAGCAGGGCGGACATCCTCGTCTCGCTGTCACCCTCGCCCACAAACAGAAACGTCGAACCGAAAAACAAACCGCTCAGAAGTGCAATAAAATTGCCGAAAATGCTACCGCCCGATATACCGTCAATGACGAAAAGACCAACGCCGAGAAAGGTGATGAGTGAGGTTACGATATCAAGCCTTGTAGCCTTTCTGTGCAGGAAAACGTAACTTTCAATAATTATGAAAATGGGGCCCGTAAACTGCAACACTATGGCATTTGCTGCCGAGGTAAACTGATTTGATACAACAAAGCAAAAAAAGGTTGCCGCCGCAAGAAGACCGCAGGCAAAACTTTGCTTTGAAAAAATCACTTTTTTTCGGAGAATTTTCATACCCGCATACATGGCAAAGGCGGCAAAAAGACTTCGCATACCCGCTACCGCAAGACCGTTATAAAGACCGTTTTCCGAAAGATTTATAAATTTGAATATAAGCCCCGCCGTGCTCCACATTGCAGCACATATGAGCATTAAATTTATTCCTTTTTTGTTCTGTGTTTCTTTCATTTTAAAACTATTTCCTGTCCGCCTATTTCCACCGTGTTACCGCCAAATTCAAAATCTGCAAAAAGAGTGCAGAGCAGTATTGCTACGATGATTATTACGATTGCAATAAATTTATTTTTCATACGCCACCGTGACGATAAAACCGTCATCCTCAAAAGTTTCAATATGGTATCTATCCGCTGTATCAGACACGTCACCAAGCATTTTTATTATGGGGAGACCGCATGCCTTTGCAAGTGCTTCACGTTTCGTCCATTCGCAGAAAAATGCCTTGCCCGCAAGACCTAATTTCTGTGAAAGACGGGGAGGGGCGGTACGGATATACTCA
>JAZSCG010000171.1:0-2820 GCA_045602805.1 Feifaniaceae bacterium | reverse complement strand
CATCTCAACCGGCTCATACCGTTTTGATACGGGGTTTACGTCTACCCAGTATTCAAAATGGTGGCGGTTTCTGCCCTTGTGATGCATCCAGGCGAGAGAATAGCCGTTTGCCTCACGCTCCCCTTCGTTGGGTGTACGTGTGCCCTGATAATATTTCACGCCGTTAAAAAATTCAATGAGTGAAAATTTTGATAAATCGTGCAAAAAGCCCTGAATCGGGATTCCTGCCTTACAGCAATGTAAAAATACCGCATTTTTATGCCGTATAACCGTTTTTAAATGTGAAAAAAATCTCATAATGATACCCTTTATTTACCGTATTATAAATTATTTTACTATTAACATATTATAAAATCAAGTTGACAAGAATATAATTAGCAGGTATAATTGCTTTGATATTCAAAATATTTGAAGTTCAAAATATATTGGTGTGGAGGTGTGAATTTGCCGTCAAAATATATTGAAAAGCTGAGCAAATTGTTTGTCAAATCCTATAATTCGCTCATAAAAGCAGAAGAAAAGGCAATTGCGACGGGTGAGTTTTCCAATCTTTCCGCAAAAGAGATACATTGTATCGTGGCAGTCTGCAACGCTGTAGAAAAGGGCGATTCCACGTCAAAAGCGGTAGCAAAAGAACTTGATATTACGCAGGGTTCACTTACGGTCTGTGTAACGGTGCTTGAACACAAGGGTTATCTTGACCGTGAAAAGCGTCAGGGTGACAAAAGGCAGGTATTTATTGTGCCGACGGACAAAGGTCTTGCGGTAAATGAGAGATATAAGGCATTTCAGGACACAATAGTAGAACAGGTTCAAGAAGAATTGCCTGAAGAACAGTTTGACAAGCTTGAAAAAGTCATTTCAAAAATAACATCTTTTTTAAAGAGTAAAGGAGAATAATTGCTTTGGTTAGAATTATAACAGACAGCACAGCGGATATTTCTGCCGAAAATGCCGAAAAACTCGGCATTACAGTACTTCCTTTAACAATACATTTCGGTGAAGAAACATACCGTGACGGTGTGGATATAACGAATAAAGAATTTTATGACAAACTCGCTACGGTGGAAACGTTGCCGACGACGGCACAGATTCCGCCTGCTGTGTTTGCAGATACCTTTAAAAAGTATATTGATCAGGGTGATGAGATAGTATGTCTGCTTATCGCATCAAAACTCAGCGGTACACGCCAGTCGGCAATAATTGCGGCAGATATGCTTGAAACAGATAAGATTTATATTCCCGATACACAGACGGTAACCATCGGTCTCGGACTTATGGTGACGGTTGCATGCGAAATGCGTGATAAAGGTATGTCGGCAAAGGAAATTTCCGATAAAATGACCGAGCTTTCCGACAAGGTCTGCATTATTGCGGCAGTTGCAACGCTCAAATATCTGCATATGGGCGGAAGGCTGTCGGGTGCGGCGGCACTTATCGGCGGAATGCTTAATATCTGTCCTCTTATTTCGGTTGAACACGGTGAAATTAAGTCAATAGGCAAGGCTAGGGGAATGAACTCGGCAGTAAAATCGCTCGATGAAAAGCTAAAACACGAGGGTTATATGCCCGATTCGTCTATGCCCGTGTCATTCGGACATACCCAGGCGCCCGATTTGCTCAAGGTGATTGTCGGACAATTGTCGTACGTTGGCGACTGTGTTCTCGTAAGTGATATAGGAAGCGTTGTCGGCACACACGTAGGACAGGGCGGCGGTGGAATAGCTTATTTCAAAAAATAAAAGGATGGTTAAAAACCATCCTTTTTATTTATTATGCTTTTACGTCAAGTTTGGTGGCTGCGTTTACCGCTGCTTCGACACGGTCGTTATTTCCGATAAAGAAAACGATTTTTTTGTTTCCGGCACGTGTTGTAAAGGCAACATCCAAAAATCCCTGACGGTTAAGTTCTTTGAATAAATCGTCACGATTTACGTTTGAGACCGTGTATGAATATATTCGCATTCTGGTGTCGGAGGTTACGTTTTCTGCAGTATCGATTTTTGCAAATAAATCATTAAGGTCCTGCGTAGCGGCTTTACTTCCTGCTACGATTATTTTCCCGTCGTCCTTATAGTTGGGAAGATAGGTCAAGTTGAGTGCAAGCGTATCGGTAAACGCCTTCATTATCTCACGGGTTGCGTATTTGGGCGAGTATGAAGACATATTGAAAAGCCTAACCTGAGCAAGCTCGTCAAGAGGGAAGTTGACTCTCTTGTCTATCATATATTTCGCATTGACAACTCTTGCAAGGTCCTTGGGTTTTGCCGTTACCGAAATTTTTGAAGTGTTGGTATCATCTGCCGTAATACCGCTTACATCAAGGCCTAAGTGCTCGAGAACAGCAACGAATTCCGAAGAAGTCATATTGTCGAGAGTCAGCGTTTTCGTCATTTCCGAATACATCATAACCGATGAAATTCTGCTTTCGGGACCGACGATTATAAAGTCGCCGTCCGATATATATGAGAGGCCGTCAGCCGCTTCGACTACAAGATTTATCGCCTTCATACAGGATACGAGTGAACAGGTTACCGTAACCTTCTGTGCTTCGCCGAGATAAACTATCTTCTTGCCTGCATAGTTGGCAATTATATTTAATATGTCACGGATATCCGTATCGATTACTTCAAATGAAATGGCATCAATAAAGTCTACCGAAAGGGTGGGAATATCATAACCGTTTCCGACCGGGGCATCATCGGGAATCGGGATTTCATCGGGGGATGTATTACTTGTTTCACCGTTTGCAGACGGAATTTTGAGCACCTGACCTATCTGAAGACCTTCGCCTTTAAGATTGTTGGCACTCATAAGATC
>JAZSCG010000170.1:0-9478 GCA_045602805.1 Feifaniaceae bacterium | reverse complement strand
GGCGTGCATAAAGAGGTATCCTCTCCAGCCTTCTACCGTCTTTTTCAACAACGGTCTTTACCTTACAGCCGTGATAAAGGGCGTTTTCACCCTGCAGATATATTTCATAAACACCGTTTCCGATATTTTTAAGAGGCAGAGAAGACGGATTCCACCCGTTCATATCACCCATTATATAAACTGCATCTGCACCGGGTGCCCATTCACGGTAATACCAACCCTTGCCGACCTTATGGAAGCCGAAATATTCGTGCCCGTTTGCAAAATCAATAAGTGAAGAGGCTTCACCCAGAAGTTCACTCTTTTTTCTGTTATAATTTGCTGCCCTCAAGTCAATATCTGCCTCGTAGGGCGTAAGATATGTATCGTATTCAAATATTTTGTATGGCATAACTATCCTTCTTTGCTAAATAATTAATAAAACCCCCGTTTTAAACGGGGGATATTATTTTTATTCTTCGGGAATCAGGAGACCGTAGTTTCCGTCTTTCCTCTTATAAACAACATTTATTTCCCCGCTTTCAGCATCCCTGAACATAAAGAATTCGTGCCCGATCATTTCCATCTGCAATACCGCTTCGTCGGGTGTCATTACACCAACGTAGAAGGACTTTCTCTTAACAAGTTCGGGAACTTTTGTATCCTCTTCCTTGGGGTCAAAGAAATCGTCGGGAACAGGCACTCTGAATTTCTTATCGAGTTTCTGTTTGTTTTTTACAATCTGTCTGGTAAGCACATCCATAACCATGTCTAACGACACAATTCTGTCATGGCTTGTCTTTTCCGCACGGAAAAACATACCTGCCGACTTTATTGTGACTTCAACAGTCTCGTCAGGCGTGTTATTGCTTACAACAACTGTTGCAACAGCATCGTTTTCAAAGAATTTGTCAAGCTTTGCAATTTTCTTGTCAGCATACTCTTTGAAACTGTCTCTTACCGTTGTCTTTCTGCCGATGTACTTTGTTGTCATATTAAACACTCCTTTTAGTCGGGCATTATCCTGTTCGCCCTTCCTGATTTGATTATACCACAACATATGGTAAAACACAACAAAAATTATCGACGTTTTTCGCGCTTTTTGTGCACAATTGCAAAAGAGGATGTTTCCATCCTCTTTTTCTTATATTTCACCTTTAATAAGATGCTTCATCATAAAGCAGCCTTTCGGGACATACAGCCCCGTTTTTTCCGCTTCGGTTTCGTTGTAAGACGGTGCGTGGGGCAAAAGTTCCTTATCGCTTCTGTAAAGCACAAACGGAACGGGGTCTGACACATGTGTCATCCTGGTTATCGGTGTCGGATGGTCGGGTGCAAGAAGAATTGAATATTCCTCTCCGTCTGCCTCAAGCCCCTTCATAACTCTGCCGAGAATTTCCTTATCTATCATTTCAATAGAATATATCTTATTCTTCACGTCGCCGTGATGACCGCATTCATCGGGTGCTTCAACGTGGATATATACCATATCATATCCTTCACGAAGCAATTTAAGTGCCGCATCGGCTTTGCCCGCAAAGTTGGTATCGTAGTTTCCCGTTGTGCCCGGTACGTCCACACTCTTAAGTCCTGCGCATATTGCAATACCTTTTATAAGGTCAACCGCTGAAATGGCACTTCCCTTTACACCATAAAGCTTTTCAAAACTGTCGAGAGCAGGACATGTACCCTCACCCCAGAACCAGCAGGAATCAGCCGTGTTTTTGCCCATTTCCCTGCGTTTTACGTTTACAGGGTGGTCACGCAAAAGTTCCCTCGAACGCTTCATCAAATCAAGCAGAAGTTCTCCGTATCTGCCGTCGGGCAGATATCCCTTAACAGGCTTACCTGTTATATCGTGCGGAGGTGTAAGACTCGTCCCCGTCTGAGCCTTATTCATAACGAGACAATGACGGTAACTTATACCCGGATACAACTGTATACTTTCCGTATTTAGATGCTCTGCAAGATAATTTATAAGTTCGGTAGACTCGGCGGTCGATATTTCGCCTGCCGAATAGTCCTTCATCGTAAGATTCTCGTAATCCCCCTCACCGCCGAGGCTTACGAGATTGCAGCGAAGTGCGATATCGTCACTTTTAAGGTCAATCCCCATACTCACCGCTTCAAGTGGTGACCTGCCCGTGTAATACACCTCAGGGTCGTACCCCATAACCGAGAGATTTGCCGTATCCGAGCCGGGAGGCATACCTTCAGGTACGGTTTTACATTTTCCCACGGCACCGTGTGCTGCAAGATAATCCATATTGCGTTTGTTTGCAACTTCAAGCGGAGTTTTTCCGTCAAGTTCGGGTACGGGATAATCCGCCATACCGTCACCAAGCATTACTATGTACTTCATATTTTTTCCTTTCAGAATGTTTTTGGCACGCCTGATGCGATTCGAACGCACGACACTTGGCGTCGGAGGCCAATGCTCTATCCAACTGAGCTACAGGCGCATATCGTACTTTTATATAATAAACTAATTTCATCAAAATTAAAAGAGTAATTGCAATAATTTTATTTTATGGTAGAATAAACATATAAATATGATTGGAGAAAACAAAATGTCATCAAATGCTTTCCGCCGTTCACTCAGCGGTTTTAACCGCAAAGATGTTGTTGAATATATTGCCGTCCTGAGCAAACGCCTTGATACTTTGTCGGGCGAATATGCTCAGTTAAAGGAAAAATATGACCTTCTTGCCAAACAGGACACAGATACACTCAATGCAAAAATATCGTCTCTCAGGGCGGAAAATGACGAGCTTCGCAAAGCTTTAAATGAACTTGAGGAAGAAGCATCAACCTTACGTTTCAAGGTTGAAACGGCAAGAATCAAACTTGCGGAAGCAGAAAAGAAAATATAAAAAGGAGGAAATTTTCCTCCTTTTTTTATATAAGTTCGAGATGCTTCATTGCAAGATATATTCCGTCATTTTTCACACTCTGTGTCACAAAGTCAGCATATTTATCAACATTCGGACACTTGCCCATAGTCACGGCATATCCTGCCGCCTTAAGCATTGCAAGGTCATTTTCAGAATCACCAAAGGCAACACAGTCATCAAGCGTCAGCCCGTAGTGCTTTGCAACGATTTCCATACCCGTTGCTTTTGAAAAGCCTTTTGGTACAATTTCGATTATATTTTCACCCACACGGTCAATAACGTCAAACGCATCACTGACATAGCCGACTATTTCATCATCTATGCCGATGTTAAACACGGCAATCTTGTCAAATACGAAATCATCGGCATACACATCTACTTCTTCTTTGGTATTAAGATCCGACAGCACACCGTCCTTACTTATCACAACACGGTCCGAACCCTCTATCAGACTAAAAAGCTTTCTGTCGATAACTTTTTTTGCTATATCCAGACTAATCTCACGTGAAAGCTGATTGTGTATAATAGTATTTCCGTCAATAACAACTTCCGTACCGCAGCCGTACACAAAGCCGTCAAACCCGATTTCACGGTGTACGTCCTCAACGAAAGCGCTGCATCTGCCCGTATTTATAAACGCCTTGTGACCGTTTTTGCGAGCCTGACGTATCGCATCATACGTACTCTGCGGTATGTAATGACTTCCGTCATCTGCCATAAGAGTGCCGTCTATATCAAAAAACAAAAGCTTCATTATATAATCCCCCTTTAATACGGAGGATTATATAATATTTTTCTTTTTTTTGCAACTCACATCAGAACTTTGCACCCGAATGATGATGCCAGCGTGTTTTCAACACTCTTTGTGATATCATTTCCCGTTCCTACAATTGCCGCCGTACAGCCGTACTTTTTGCAAAGGTCATCAAGTTTATATACGGCTTCGTCGGATAAGCCTTTTCCCACATACACGGTGGAAACACCGTTTCTCGTGCAGGACAGCAATGACTCGTAGTTTCCGTTTTCTACTATGCAGACATCCGGCTTTGTAATAGCTAGAACAACATCACGAAAATGCTCATCACAAACCTCGATGCTGTCGCTGACATTCTTTTTTATCTCGTCAAGTTTATCTCTGCTGCCGAGTGCCGCAACGACGTCATATCCATCACTCTGGAGCCTACGCAACGTTTCGTATGACGATTCGTTGCATCCGAGTTGAACGATTTTTCCCTTTCCCATAAAATCACCTCAAAGTGAGAATATCCAAACTCTTGACAAATTATACTAAAGTTGATAAAATACTAAAGTCCGATACGGAGATGTCGCGTAGTTGGTCGAGCGCGCACGATTGGAAATCGTGTAACCGCCAAAAGCGGTTCGAGGGTTCGAATCTCTCCATCTCCGCCAAAACAAAAAAGCACCCTTGTGGGTGCTTTTTTGTTTTAGTGAAATCAAGGAGATTCGAAGCCTGAGAGGGGATTTTGCTAAAAACGATTAAGTATCGTTTTTAGCAAAATGGTGCGCAGTCGGGTACCGAAGCCTGTGGCTTGGGTCGACAAGCAGTAAGGATTTGCACCGCAAAGCCTTTTCTCTCCATCTCCGTCAAAACAAAGATATTCAATATAAATTTTTAAAAATTATTGAAAAACCGTTTCTATTCATATATATTAAAGTAAACTAAACTTATTATGAAAGGAAAATAGAAATGGATAAAAAAGTTACGTTGACCGGTCACAGAGGATGGAGAGGCAAATACCCCGAAAACACGATGCTGGGCTTCAGAAAAGTTCTTGAGCTTGACATTGACTCCATAGAAATGGACGTCCACATGACCAAGGATTATCATATCGTCGTATGCCACGACGCAAAGCTTGACCGCACCACCGATAAAACGGGTGAAATCTGCCGTCTTACACTTGACGAGGTTCGTCAGGCCGATGCAGGAATCCGTTTCGGCGAAGAATTCAAGGGCGAAAAAATACCCACCTTCGTTGAGTTTCTCGAGCTTATGGCAACACGTCCCGACCTCCGCCTTCTTCTTGAAATGAAAGACTATCCCGAAGAATTGGGCGATTTTGCATATTCTTCCGCAGAACTTACGCTTTCTCTTTGCAAAGAATACGGCATTTACGGTAAAGAGCGTCTGACCGTCATCACCTTCTCGGCAGGCCTTTGCGAATGGCTCCGCACACGTCACACCAAGGATGAATTTTCTTTACACGGTTTCTATCCCAAGCAGAAAATGAAGGGTTATGACAAGGTAGATCCGTACAAATATTATGACGAAGTATGTGTCTTCAACAACGGTGCAAAGGATGCTCAAGGCTTCCCTGCAAGAAATCAGATGCCAGTAGCCGACGAGGCAAGATTCAAGGAATTTCAGCTTATGGGTATAAAGCCCTGCGTTTATCTTGCAATGAATACCAACGAAGAGCACTACCGTATGGCATATGAGCGAGGTGCTGTCGGCTTTACCTGTGACCACCCCGATATCTGCGGAGAAATTCTTGACAAACTCGGTGCAAGAAAACTTAAAAAGTAGGCTTATTGACAAAGAAATATCTTTTCAATATAATTGTCATTATGAATACTGAAATGAAAAATTGCTTGAAAAACACGGTAATGAACTTTCGTCTGCCCAGATACGCCGAACTTCCGACTGTCGGTTTATATCTTGAGCAGGTAGTAAAGTACATAAACGGTTATATGAATCAGGTCAGCCTAGCGGAAATAACCACTTCGATGATAAGCAACTATGTAAAAAAGGGCTTTATCCCCTCTCCGCAGAAAAAACAGTATTATGCTGACCAGATTGCATATCTTATGTTCATTACCATTACAAAAAACGTTCTTTCGCTCGAAAATATAGTCGAGCTTTTCGACCTGCAGAAGCGCACATATAATCTGGCTATGGCATACGATTATTTCTGCTGCGAGCTTGAGAATATGCTTCAATATGTCTTTGGTCTGAAAGATGAGCCTGAGAAAAATCTCGGTGTCACCAATACGGATACAAAAGACTTTTTCAGAAACGTTATAATATCCGTTTCGCACAGCATTTATTTAACTTCATATTTTTCCGAAATAAAGAAAGAAAAAACATCCAACTGAGTCAGTTGGATGTTTTCTTATATCCTCGGATATTTGAATTTTATTGCATTTTCAATAACACTTACTTCAAGCCTGTCAGTCTGCACCGTTTCTCCGTCGACACACACATAAAACGGGGTATCTTTGCTTAAAACAACTCTTTTCGTCTTGTGAATTTCATAAAGCGACTCATGCTTTTTATTGCCTATTATTTTACCCTTACGGTAAGCCCCTACTATTCCGATAAATTTAAATCTCGACAGTGGATACACCGTCATGACATCCATAAGACCGTCATCAACCTCTGCAACAGATGCCGCATTGTAACCACCGCCGCAATATCTGCCGTTTGCAATATATGTAAGAGTAAACTCACCTTCATAAACATTTCCGTCATCATACTCTATACGAAGATTTTCTTTTGGAAAACTCAAAAACTGTATTGCAACACCGATAGTATATGCAACGGAATTTGACATAAAAGGCTTTCCTCGAAGCTCGTTGACCTTACGTGCAACGGATTCGTCAAACCCGATATTGAGCATATTTATGCACATCATATTATTAGCTTTCAAGAGATCTATTTCTTTGGTTACTCCGTTTTTTATATGCGACAGAGTAAGAAACGCCTCTTTGCCGCCAAACTGTCGCACGAAATCATTGCCCGTACCTATGGGTATTACCGAGAGAGTGACGTTGTCATAGCCGTACACGGCATTTGCCGCAAGATTGAGTGCCCCGTCACCGCCACAGGCGTAAACACACAGTTCTTCCCCCGTCTGCGCTTCGCTGCGGGCTTTATTAAACGTATCTTTCCTTGAAGAAGATTCGAATATTTCATAGTCAAGACCGTCACATTCACGTTCTATCATTTCGGTGATTTTATCCTTGACGGAATTTGCTTGGCTGACAAGAAAAAGATGTTTCATAAAATTCTCCAAAACCATTAAATTTAACTACATTATATACTCAAAAAGCGAATTTGCAAATACCCGTTTGTATGATATAATATTTTCATAAAGGAGTGAGTATTATGAGCAAGTCAAAAGTCTATTTTACTAAGGAAATCACACCCGATTCACTCGTTAAAATATACGAGGCACTCGGCGTCAAGCTTAAAGGAAAAGTTGCAGTTAAGATATCAACGGGTGAGCCGGGCGGCCACAACTACTTAAAGCCCGAGCTTATAGAGCCTCTCGTTTCCCTGCTTTCAGGAACGATAGTTGAATGTAATACCGCCTACAAAGGCAGGCGTTATAATACGAAAGACCATCTTAAAGCCATAGAAGAACACGGTTTTTCAGCCATTGCACCCTGTGAAGTAATGGACGGCGAGGGTGAAGTTGCACTTCCCGTTACGGGCGGAAAGCATCTGACCGAGAATTTCGTCGGAAAGGGCTTTCTCAAATACGATTCCATGCTCATACTCTCCCATTTCAAAGGACACGAAATGGGCGGTTTTGGCGGTGCACTCAAAAATATGTCGATTGGCATTGCGTCATCTCACGGAAAGGCGCATATACACGGTGTCGGTGTTCCTGAGAATTTGTGGACCGCTGACCACGATTCGTTCCTTGAATGTATGGCAGAGGCTGACAAGTCGATTATAGACCATATGGGCAGTGAGAATATAGTTTATATAAACGTAGCAAACAGACTTTCAGTTGACTGTGACTGCAACAGCCATCCGAAAGAGCCGGAAATGGCGGACATCGGCATATTTGCATCCGTTGACCCCGTTGCTGTAGACAAAGCATCCGTGGATGCTGTATACGCTTCAGATGACAGCAGAAAGGCCGCACTTATTGAGCGTATCGAATCGAGAAACGGTATTCACACCGTAAACGTTGCCGAAAAGCTCGGTCTCGGCAAGGCAGATTATGAACTTATAAACCTGTAAAAAAGAGGGGATATTCCCCTCTTTTTATATGTTTAATATAAGTTTTAACAAAAACAATGCTGTAATGCCCGGCAGGCCAAGTATCACGGATATAAGTAACGTAGGCAGATTTACAGCCACAGCAAAGGATGCACCCAGCATATTACTTGCAATGAGCACGCCCACACCGAGCAGACTGTTCATAAGCGTTCCCACCAATCTGCGTACAAAACGGGAAATAAGGCAGAGAAACATCACTGAAAATACCCCTGCAGCGCACAAAACAAGCAAAACCATCTTACTCATTTCCCAATTCCTTTATCCTTTTTATAACAGTATTTTCACGGCGTGAAAGCGACAAAATCTCATATGTAAGTGCATCAATGAGTTCAGGCTCATCAACGAGTTCAAATTCTCTGCGTGCCGCCGACAGCCTGCTCTGCAGGTCGTGCAGAGCATATATCAGTTGTTCTCTTGGTGTTTTTTCCCTTTCTTCACCAAAAAGTCTTTCAAGCATCCTTATCCCCCCTGACACATAATATGAGGACAAGTATGCAAATATGAAACGGCGTGTAAAAATTACACGCCGTTTTTATCTATAGAATTTTACACTTCGTATTGAGTTCCTTCCACTCGGTATCAAATACAGCAACATCAATATCATCTATTGAGGCAAGACTATATAATTATTTTCTGTTGATTTTTTGGGAATCGTACAGACTTATATTGAAAATAAACAGTCATTGTGTTATAATTACATAGCATATGAAAACCATTTGTCAATATGAGGTGAAGTTACAATGTTAGAACAGTTAAAAGAACGGGTTTTTAAAGCCAACATTTCATTGCCTGAATATAATCTCGTTACATTGACCTGGGGAAATGTCTCGGAAATAGACAGAGAAACAGGTTATGTAGTGATTAAACCGTCAGGTGTAAGCTATGAAAATATGACAGCTGATGACATGGTAGTTGTCGATTTAAACGGCAACAAGATAGAGGGCGACCTTAACCCCTCCTCCGACACCCCCACTCATCTGGAACTGTACAGACGCTTTCCCGGAATCGGAGGTGTTACTCACACGCATTCAAGATGGGCAACAATCTTCGCACAGAGTGGAATTAGTATTCCCGCACTCGGCACGACACATGCGGATACGTTTTACGGCAGCGTTCCCTGCACACGCAAAATGACAGCCGAGGAAATTTTCGGTGAATACGAGCTAGAAACAGGCAGAGTTATTGCTGAATTATTCAATCAGGATACAATAACACAGGTTCCCGGTGTTCTGGTAAATTCACACGGTCCTTTTTCGTGGGGCAAGGATGCTGTACAATCCGTTCAGAACGCTGTGGTTCTTGAAGAAGTTGCTATGATGGCGTGGCATACTATTAAAATGAACCCGGATGTAGCATTCCAGCAAGAACTTTTAGACAAACATTATCTGCGTAAGCACGGTGCAAACGCATACTACGGACAAAAGGAGAAAAAGTAATGATAATTGACAGCAAAAAATATAACGGAATGTGTTCATGCGGTCATGAACATAAAATGACAACTGAATTTTGTGTTATCGAAGCAGGTTGTTTGAAAAATGCAGATGAATACATAAGCAAATATGACCTTAAAGGT
>JAZSCG010000169.1:0-1825 GCA_045602805.1 Feifaniaceae bacterium | reverse complement strand
GGCGGTCTTAAACTCGAATGCTCGGCGGTAGACGATACTTTTATGTATGCCGAGGTTGGGTTTGACAGTGAAGACGAGGCGAATGGCTTTACAAAGTCGGATCGTAGCCATGTCGTTCTGTGAGCCAAGGAGTTGACCAGGAAGGTTGTCTTCCTAAGACCGCTTGGCCCTCCGACTTGGCGGTCTTAAACTCGAATGCTCGGCGGTAGACGATACTTTTATGTATGCCGAGGTTGAGTTTGACAGTGAAGACGAGGCGAATGGCTTTACAGCGCCGTCATATCTTGGTAAAGAGGTCACCTACGACCCGCAGATGAAAATGAATAACTACTGGAAACAGAAAAACGGTCTCTAAGGAGACCGTTTTTTATTTGTTTAATCGATAAAGATTTGTTCTCCGTCTGAATTGAATATTGCCGTTTTTCCGTGTGAGTTATAAGAGTTATCGCTTCCTGTTACAACGATATAGCCGTCATCATACGGTTTTATGTTGGTTATGTATTTGATGTCTACGTCAGATTCGCAGTTGACAACATAATCTCCTCTCTCATTTATAACGCCCCACTTGTAGTCAATTTCAACACGGGCAAGACCGCATTGTAAAAAATCTTCCGCATAATCAAATTGAGGCTCTATAACAAAATCCCCTTTTTTATTGATATACCCATATTTGCCATTGTCGGCGCGGGCGGCGCGGGCAAGACCGTTTTCTGTAAAATCACCTGCACCCATAAATAGAGGTTCAATGACAAACTCACCTTTTTCGTCAATAAAACCGAGTTTTTCGTCTGCTCTGACACGGGCAAGGCCGTTTTTAGCAAATTTTTCTGCAGTGTCAAACTGGGGCTCTATGACGAAATTGCCATTCGTATTAATGTAGCCCCATTCGTAGTTAAATGACACGGGTGCAAGACCGTTTTCCGAAAAGCTCAATACCATGTCAAACTGAGGTTCTATGATAAGATCACCTTGCTCGTTAATGTATCCCCACTTGTCGTCTACACAGACTGGGGTAAGCCCTTGAGAGAAAAGGTTATTTGAATCTGAGTTCTGTAAATCGTCTTTTTCAGAAAACGGATATAGAATTATAAAAGCGGCAACAGCCACTACGATACAAAGTAACGAGGCAAGCCATTTTTTAGATTTTTTCTGCGATGTTTGTACAGTGGGTTCTGTGTTTTGTGTTAGATTGGTGTTCTCCATATTTCTGTCCCTGCTATATTTACCTGTTAAATAATGAATAGAACGCCTTGTAGGTGCTGTAAACGTCGAGCTTTGCCACAAGTTCCCACGGGGCGTGCATACAGAGCATGGGTACACCCATATCAACTGTGGGGATGCCAAGCTGGGCAACGTACATTGCAATCGTTCCGCCGCCGCCGAGGTCAACCTTGCCGAGTTCACCCGTCTGCCAGAGTGCTTTACCGTCAAGCGTATCTGCCACGAATGCCATAACTTCAGCCGAAGCATCGGATGTTGAACTCTTGCCTCTTGCACCGTGATATTTGCCTACCGACACACCGCAGTTTAAGAATGAACAGTTGCGCAAATCCATAACCTCGGGATAATTGGGGTCGAGTGCCGCCGTAACGTCTGCCGAGAAGCATACGGAATGACGGTACATATCACGGTAGGATACGCCCTGATTCTCTGCAATCTCCTCAAAGAAATACTGCATAAAGTGCGACTTCATACCCGTAAGACCGTCTGAGCCCGTTTCCTCTTTATCAAGAAGCATTGTCATAATGCCGTGCTCGGGCGCTTGTGTATCAAGAAGTGCGGTCAGCGCAGGGTATGAGCATACTCTGTCGTCATGACCGTAAGC
>JAZSCG010000168.1:0-1624 GCA_045602805.1 Feifaniaceae bacterium | reverse complement strand
AAAAATCACACTGTCACGGCTGTTTTCGACAGAGGTACAAAAGTGGTCTGCTTTACAACAGACGGCATATTCTGCGACGGCGGGGAAAAGAGACAGTTCGGGTTTACGAGATTCAATGATGATTTCAAGGTCACTTTCGGCAATATGTCAGACGGAAAAATGAAATTTGCAAAAGGAATTCACTTATATAGCTGAAATTCCAAGGAGAATAATCATGAAAAAAATACTCGCTTTATTTTTCACTTTGTTTATATCTGCCTTTCTCATTTTAGGAGCAAGTGCACAGGTGCTGCCGGGGATAAATGTGCTTACAGGTGACAAAAATCCTCTCACCTTTGACGAACATACTACACTCCCGTCTTTTATATCAAATGCCATTATTTGCGAAACACCCATGAAAAACGAGGACGGCAACGCCATTATGCACTACGTCAACAATTCCTCGAGCGACTATGCTGCAGTAGGATTTTCCTTTAACACCGCTCTTGATTCCGGGAGGGCATATCAGATATCCTTCAAAATCTATCAACACGCAGATGAGGGATTTGGAAAATACAAAAATCTCTGGATAATGAAAAACGGCATGTCAGGCTGGCAAAGAGCAGAAAACTGCGGAGGGTTTACCGCCAACAGTTCAGGCGGCTGGCTTGAATACAGTTATCTCATAGACACGTTTGACGACCTTATTAATTCTGCCACCGGAAATACGGACACTTCTGACATTTCAAAGATTCTCTTTGAGTGGAGATACGATACAGCGGAATCGGCTTGCATAAATCAGAAAATTTATTTTGATGATATTTCGATTGTTCCTGCATACTTTGTAACTTATATTGATGAGGACGGCAAGACAATACGAGAGGGTTACGAAGCTCTTTTTGGAACAAAATATGTTCCTCAAGTAACATCAGAAGACAAAGCAAAAGGTATTATCGGCTGGTCAAAGGAAAACGACAATACCGCCGATGACAGCGTTATACTTGACAACAAAGATTTCACGCTTTATGCCGTTTATGACAACACCCTTTATTTCAACCTTGAGTCAGAAAAAAATATGTTCTCATTTGCCGGTGACAGCACAGTTATCACAAGCAATCTCATGCACAGAAAAGGTACAGAGGGCATTACTGTTTCGTTTTCGTGCAATGACAATTCTGTGGCGCTGTCAGACAACGGCGACGGAACAGCAGATGTTGTATCGGTTTCGGAAGGTCTTTCAAAGATTGTCTGCACCTCGTCAAGCGGCGAAACCGATGAAATTTACATTCTTTCAGACTATGAAGAAGGAAAAGAAGTTATGAAGATAGTAAAGAGTGTATCAAATATTGATACCGATGCAAAGAGCGAAAGCGTAACTGCCGTTCTGTTTACTGCCCTTGAAAAAGACACCAAAATCAGATGGAAATCAAGTTCTGACTGTGTAACGGTGTCCTCTACAGGCAACGGCACAGCGATTCTGACTCCCGTGAGCAACGGAAGTGCCGTAATTACTGCATACGTTGAAGGCAATGAGGATATATGCGATTCATTTACGCTAAATGTTTCAGGACAAAACGAAAAACAGAAGGTTTATGATCTGAACGTTCTTATATGGAATGCATCCCTTGCAAAGCAAGTCGGAGGC
>JAZSCG010000167.1:0-5190 GCA_045602805.1 Feifaniaceae bacterium | reverse complement strand
TTAGCGTTATGTGCATCTCTTGCACGCTTCTTCTGGGCATCCATCATAACGGCAAAGTCATCTTCATTGACAGATATGCCCTTTTCTTCAGCTATATCTTTTGTAAGGTCAAGCGGGAAACCGTACGTGTCATAGAGTTTAAACGCCTGCTCACCGGAAAGTTCACTTCCGCCGTTTGCCTTAACCTCATCAATGTATGAAGCAAGAATTGAAAGACCCTGGTCTATTGTCTGATTGAAAGACAGCTCCTCGTTGTAGATAAGTTTTCTGATATAATCCTGCTTTTCTGTAAGTTCGGGATAAGCACTTCCGCTCTGCTCAATAACCTTGTTGCAAAGTTCATACAGGAAAGGCTCTTTAAGACCGAGAAGTCTCCCGTGTCTTGCAGCACGTCTGATAAGTCTTCTGAGAACGTATCCTCTACCTTCGTTAGACGGGATGACACCGTCAGCAATCATCATAGTCGTGCCTCTGATATGGTCGGTTATAACACGGACAGAAACGTCTTTATCGTTGTCCTTACCATATTCTACACCGGTCATCTTTGCAATTTCCTTGATAATATCTGCAATGGTATCAACTTCAAACATATTATCAACGCCCTGCATTACACAAGCAAGACGCTCAAGACCCATACCCGTGTCTATGTTGGGATGCTCAAGTCTGTTATAGTTGCCTGCTTCATCCTTATCAAACTGTGTGAAAACGTTGTTCCATACTTCAACGTATCTGTCACAGTCACATCCTACTGCACAATCGGGCTTACCGCAACCTCTTTCGGGACCTCTGTCAATGTAAATTTCGGAACAGGGACCGCAGGGACCCGTACCATGCTCCCAAAAGTTATCTTCCTTACCGAGACGGACAATTCTGTCAGGTGAAACACCTACGTTCTTCGTCCAGATTTCAAAAGACTCATCGTCTTCTTCGTAGATAGATACCCAAATCTTATCCTCTGGTATTTCCATTACTTTCGTGAGAAATTCCCACGTCCAAGCAGTAGCCTCTTTCTTGAAATAATCACCAAAAGAAAAATTTCCGAGCATTTCAAAGAAAGTACCGTGTCTTGCAGTCTTACCGACTCTTTCGATATCGGGGGTTCTTATACACTTCTGACAGGTTGTAACCCTCTTTCTCGGCGGAACTTCCTGACCTGTAAAATAGCGCTTGAGGGGCGCCATACCCGAGTTGATAAGAAGCAAACTCGGATCATTCTTGGGAACAAGAGAGAAGGAAGGCATTCTCAGATGTCCTTTACTCTCGAAAAATGAAAGATACTTTTCACGTATCTCATTTAAACCCATATACTCCATAATTTTTCTCCTCTATGTTAAAAAATTTTCACAAAAATAAATGCTCTCATCCCATATATCAGGGACGAGAGCATAAAACTCACGCGGTACCACCCTTATTCCTGCATAAAACAGACACTTTAGGTCGGGCTTTAACGCACCCGTTGCGGCCTTTCGGGCAGACTCAGAAAACAGCTTTCACATAAAACGACTTAAAGGGGCTACCAGCCACGGCACCCTATCTCTCTGTAAGACGAAAATATGCTACTCTTTTTCGTCATAGTCTTATATATTAGAATAATTATATATTACTACTTACTTTTTAAATTGTCAATATCATTTGCTATGCGTGCGAAACAAGGCGCAGCAGAAGCACTTCCGCTTCTTCCGTTTTCAACCATAACACTTATGACATATTCGGGCTCGTCTGCAGGAAAAAAGCCCACAAACCAACCGTGAACCTCCTTATTCTTCCAACCGGTTTCGGCGCTAGCCGTCTTACCTCCTGCTGTCATATTTTCAGGTTTTGCACTAACTCCCGTTCCCTCATTTACCGTATCAATCATCATCTGTTTTAAAACTTCAGCGGTTTCTTTACTTATACTTTGATACTTTTCTTCACCGTCACAATATTCGGTCACAGTCCCATTTGAATTTTTAATCCCTTTGATAAGTTTCATGGGCGTGTATTCACCCTCATTTACCACAGTAAGAACAATTGAAGCGGCATCAAGCGGCGAAACAGTTATATCTCCCTGTCCGATAGATATGTTTGCCGTAAGCCCGTCAGTTACTATGCTCTTTTCAAGAACAGCCGCAGACCCTTTTATCTTAGAGCAAAGCACTTTTTCTTTCCCGAGTCCAAAACGTTTTGCCATATTCACCAGGTTTACATAACCACTTTTCAGTCCCGTGTCTATAAAATATGGATTACACGAGTTTATAAATGCTGCTTGCATATCTACTTGCCCGTGACCTTCCTCCTTATGACATGACAGATTAATATTTCCGACCTTGATATTGCCTTCACACACAAGACTGTCACTGTATGTGCCGTTTTCTATTGCAGCTGCCGCCGTAATTATTTTGAACACAGAGCCCAGATTATAATTTCTGAGTGCCCTGTTTACGAGTTCACCGCTATCACTTTCAAGATATGCCCCTACATCGTCGCTGTCATAATCAGGTCTGCTGACAAGTGCTTTTATTTCGCCTTTTGTGTCACAAACCACCACTGCTCCTTTTCCGACAAATTCATCGGCAGCTTTATTGGCAATTTTCTGTATTTCCTTATCTATTGTAAGAATAACACCTGCTTTATTTTCATAGCTTTTCGAAAATACCGACACACCCGTTCCGCCAAGCTGACCTGATACAGCATTAAGAACAGTCTCAGCTTTTACGGTACCGCCGTTACTTGAAAGAAACTCATTAAAATTTTCTTCAATGCCTGTTACACCCTCACCGTCCGAGTTTACATAACCCGTTATGTGATTTAACAGTTCACTTGAATCCAAAGGAATTTTTATCACAGTTACTCCATCTGCCTTAAAAGACTCGTCTACCCTAACGCAAAACGGTTTCTTTGTTTTTAGTTTTTTCTCGACCTCATCAAGATCAGCACCATGCAGTGTCAAGACATATTTACTTTTAAGTTCAGACGGTGAAACGATTGCAACGTAGCCGTCTATATCATATGTCAATCTTTCGCCGTTACAATCATAGATATATGCTCTTCTTGATGCCACATCAAGAGAATATGTCTGCTGTCTGACCGCCGCAGAAGAATATCTTCCGTCATTATCAATGGCTATTCCCATAATCCTCAGCAGCAAAACAGACAGACACATTATAAAAATATAAAACACCGTAAACAATTTCTTTTCCTGCATTTTATGCCTCCAAAAAATATGTACACGGTGTTTGTATTATTTAATTTTCTTTCTTATCATCGAATGAACCGGGACGGGTACATCGCACGGAATATACAGTTTCTGTTCCGAATGCGGTGCATTTGGTATTTCATTCATACTTTCATCAAACAGTTTTACATTTTTTATAACTATATTGTCGCCCACAGGAACAAGTATATCTATCTCATCACCTGCATAAAACTTGTTTCTCTGTGACGCAATTATAAGTTTATTTTTCTCATCATACCCTTCGGTATAAGCAATAAACTCATAATCTCTTTCATAACTGTTTGTAGATGTTACCTGACTGTCTGACGGACGCCCCGAAAAAAAGCCTTCATAATATGCCCTGTGACTGACTTTACATACCTCTTCATATGCTTTCTCATCAAAAACGTAATTCTCGGGATCTGCAAGATATCTGTCAATCTCTTTTCTGTAAGCAGATACTATTGTTGCAACATAAAACTCACTTTTTACTCTACCCTCTATTTTAAAACTGTATACCCCTGCATTTACAAGCTCGGGAATACGTTTTATAAGACAAAGGTCTTTTGAGTTAAAAATAAACGTTCCGTTCTCATCCTCCGTAACCGGAAAATATTCCCCGGGTCGCTTTTCTTCAACAACAGAATATTTCCACCTGCACGGCTGAGCACAGTCACCCTTATTGGAATCTCTTCCCGTCATATAATTTGAAAGAAGACACCTTCCCGAATACGATACACACATCGCCCCGTGAACAAATGCTTCAAGTTCTGCCCCGCTTTTTTGAGCTATCTCGGCGATTTCCCCGCACGACAACTCTCGGGCAAGCACAACCCTTTTTGCTCCAAGCTCGGCCCATTTTTTGACCGTCAGGTAGTTTACATTGTTCGCCTGTGTGGAAATATGTATTTCCATATGAGGTGCTATTTCCCTGACAAGTGTAAACATACCAAGATCACTGACTATCACTGCATCTACACCAAGACCTGCAAGTTCAGCAATGTATCCTTTAAGTTCCTCAATATCATCATTTCTTGGATAGACATTGAGAGTAACATATACCTTTACTCCTCTTGTATGAGCATATTTTATACCTTCAACAAAATCTTCATACGAGAAGTTTTCGCTTGCCGTGCGCAGACCGAAACGTTTTCCTGCACAGTATACAGCATCAGCACCGTAGTCAATTGCCACCTTGAGTTTCAAAAGTGAGCCTGCGGGTGCAAGAAGTTCAACTTTTTTATTCATATTATCCTACCGTTCCCGTTCCCCACGTTGCAGAAGCAGAACTTACTGCCGCATTGTGTTCCGAAAGTGTTTTTGAGAAGTGATGCACGCCGCTGCCGTCAACAACAAAGTAATAATAGTCTGTATCAGCAGGATAAAGCACTGCTTTTATTGATGCAAGACCTGGTGATGCTATAGGTCCTACGGGAAGACCGGGATTCATATAAGTGTTGTACGGACTTTCAATCTTGGTATCTGCGATAGAAAGCACGCTTTTTCTTTCTTCAAGAACATATTGAATCGTTGCACAGGACTGCAGATATCCGTATGCATCATTACTTAATCTGTTAGAAAATACCGAGGCAACCGTGGGCCTGTCATCATCATTTGCAGCTTCTCGCTCAACGACCGAAGCAAATGTGACAACCTCATCCATAGTGTAGCCAAGTTCATGTGTTCTGGCGATTAAATCACCGTCATATTTGGATGCAAAATTGCTCAAAAATTTCTTTAATACACTCTTTGGATTGTCATCCATAAAGAAATTGTATGTGTCAGGGAAAAGATACCCTTCAAACTTATCTTCTCTGTCGGGGATGTCATTTAAGAAATCATATCCGAATTCATCATGCTCCATCGAATCATACAAATCTTTTGCTGAGCAGACACCTGCTTCTTCAAGTTTTGCAAATATTTCACGAAGTTCATATCCTTCGGGTATGGTTACGGTTATTTCATCCCTCGGCACAGTCTGCTTGAGTTTTACGCAT
>JAZSCG010000166.1:0-2625 GCA_045602805.1 Feifaniaceae bacterium | reverse complement strand
CTGACCGTCGTGCTAGCATGCATGCGCCGACTGCATCGCACAGGTTGGAAAGCGGTAATGAAAATCGGAGGTTGTGGAATTTTGCTAGCCTTGCATTGGGTAGCTTTTTTTGTATAACTGTTGGGTGTTTCATTTTTACAGGAAACACCCATTTTTTATTTTCAGGTCAGACACCGTGTGTTATAAGTTTTTTATTAAGTGTTTTTATAAGTTCGTTATCTTCCGGCGGTTTTTCCATTACTACAAAATCAATATTTTCAAAAGAAAAACCATTATAAATATGTTTTTTCCAACCTTGGAGGTATCTGCGAGCAAAACGGTTACGGCACTTTTTTCCTGCATTTTTTGTATGATGTCTAAACGACCGGCATTATTTGATGTAAAACCGTTTGCAGTTATGCCGCTGCAAGAGAAAAACATAATGTCAGCATTAAACTTGTTGATATTGGAAGAGGTTAAATTTCCGGTAAAATCATATGTTTAGGGTCACGGCGGATGGTTGCTTCACTGGCAAAAACGACGTATCAAAGCTTGAAAACAGACTGTCATCCATAAAATCAAACTGGACTGCAATAAAGGAACTTGCAGCAGGCGTTATGGGCTCGGCAGAAGTAGCCGATTTCCTTAAGCAACTCAACTCACCCACCAAGCCGTATGAAATCGGCGTTGAAAAAGAAATGGCGTGGCAGGCGATTATGTATGCAAAAGAAATACGTGACAGATATACCGTGCTTCAGTTACTCTGGGATTTAGGCGAGCTTGAAAACTTTGCAAATATTGTAATAAACGAATATTACGGCGATTGCTAAAATATAAGTATAAAACTCCTTGTTTTACAGATAATAGTAACACGATTAAAAAATGTGTAGGGGCGGATGCCCACATCCGCCCGTTTTGGTTTGCAAAATCCTGATGGGACGATGAGGGCATCGTCCCCTACGAATGTAATAAGGAGATAGATATATATGAAAGCAACAGGAATAGTTCGCAGAATCGATGATTTGGGGAGGGTTGTTATCCCTAAAGAGATAAGGCGGACTTTACGTATCCGTGAGGGCGAGCCATTGGAAATATTTACCGACCGTGACGGTGAGGTCATTTTTAAAAAATATTCGCCTATGGGCGAACTCGGTGCACTTGCCGGACAGTACGGCGAGGCAATGCACAAGACCACGGGACTGTCGGTAGTGATATCCGACAGAGATGCCGTTGTTGCATCTGCAGGTACAAAGCGAAAGGAACTTGCTGACAAGAATATCAGCGACGAGCTTGACAAGGCTATGCTCCAGCGCAGAACCTATGTGCGTGGAAACGGTAATGCCATTGAGGCGGTCGAGGGTGTCGAAAGCCCCGTGTCAGTCGCTGTTCCCATAATAACGGGCGGTGACATTATCGGAAGCGTTGCCATACTTGCTAAAGGTGCTGAAACCGCTACCGAGACTGAGATAAAGCTTGCCCAGACGGCAGCCGAATATTTCGGCAGACACTTTGAAAACTAATTCGGAATGCGGAATTCGTAATTCGTAATTAAATAACAAAGAGGCGTAAAGCCTCTTTTTTTGTTTGTGGGTGGTGTGTTGATTTTAGGGTGATTCTTTATTATAATAAAATAAAAATGCAAGGAGTGGTAATATTGAGCATTACAGTGGCAAAATACGGCGTCAAGGACGGTAAAGAGGTTTTCGTATATACGCTTTCGGGCGGAAGTCTGACCGCCGAGATATTAAATTACGGCGGAATCATAACGAAGCTTATATATAAGGGTGTCGACGTCGTTTTAGGCAGAGATACGCTTGAGGAATATCTCAATAACAGGGGGCATTTCGGTGCACTCGTGGGCAGAAATTCAAACAGAATTGCCGGTGCACAGTTTGAATTGGGCGGAAAAACGTATACACTCTGTGCAAACAATGGCAAAAACAATCTCCACGGCGGTATAGAGGGGTTTGGCAAAAAGGTGTGGGCTGCACGTGAAATTGACGGGGATGAGCCGTCGCTCGAGCTTACCCTCACAAGTCCCGACGGGGATGAGGGTTTCCCGGGTGAAGTAAATGTCAAAGTTACGTATACGGTCACAAAGGACAATGCCCTTAAAATTCATTACGAGGGCATAAGCGATGCCGATACGGTGCTCAATCTTACCAATCATACGTATTTTAACTTAAACGGTCATGACAGCGGTACGGTTTACGGTCACAGGCTCTATATGGCAAGTGAGTTCTTTACACCCAACTGTGACGAGTGTATGCCCACAGGTGAAATTCTCTCGGTTAAAGGCACACCGTTTGATTTTTCTACAGAGGAAACGCTGGGTGAGCGTATCGCATCGGATTACGAACAGATAAAAAAATTCGGCGGTTTCGACCACAATATCGTGCTGTCGGGCGATATATCAAAGGTATCGGCAAGGCTGACGGGAGACAAAAGCGGTATTGAAATGGAGATGTATACCGACCGCCCCGGTGTGCAGTTATACACGGGAAATTCAATACAGGAGGGCAGAGTATGCAAGGGCGGTGCCGTATACGGCAAACACGGTGCGCTGTGTCTTGAAACGCAGGCCTTTCCGAACAATTTGAAATATCCTCATTTTCCGAGTGCGATTCTCAGAAAAGGCGAGAAATA
>JAZSCG010000165.1:0-1888 GCA_045602805.1 Feifaniaceae bacterium | reverse complement strand
CATCCACGACGTTAGCATTATAGATTATGCCGATTATGCCGTAGGCGTAGGGCACGGAGTAGCGATTGTCCTTATCGTAATACAGACCCCTGAAGTTTTCGTCTATATTTGAATAGTTGGGAATGTTGTCAAAGTTGAGTTCTTCAAGCATACCCTCATCCGCCATACGAGCAATCATATAGTCGGACGGGATGATAACGTCATAACTTACCGCACCGCTTGATATTTTGTTATACATATCCTCGTTTGAGGTGTAGGTGTCGTAATTTACGACCATTTTAACACCGTAGGTATCTTCATACCACTTTTCAAATTCACGGATAGTATCAAACGTACCCTCGCTGCCGTCCGAGATATATTCACCCCAGTTGTAGACGTTGAGTGTAACCGTTTCTTTTCTGCCTGCAAAAATGCCCACAGACCCGATAAGTGCAATTATGACTGCAAGAACAATCATTGCAACACGTTTTACTTTGCCCGTTTCCTTTTTCTCTTTCTTGACACCGTCATTATCCACGACGTTGTTGAGAAGCAAAAGCGTAAGCGTCACGAAGAAAATAATCGTTGCAAGGGCGTACATTTTAGGCGTAACGGTTTTTTTGGTCATACCGTAGATACGAATGGGAAGTGTCGTAAAGCCGTTTCCTGCTGTGAAATAACTTATAACGAAGTCGTCAAGCGACAGCGTGAACGCCATTATCGCACCCGTTACGATACCCGGCATAATTTCGGGAAGTTCGACCTTTAAAAACGCCTTTAAGGGCGTACAACCAAGGTCCATTGCCGCTTCGGGAAGCGATTTATCCATCTGCTGTAATTTGGGAAGCACCTGCAAAATCACGTAAGGCAGACAGAAGGTGACGTGTGCTATAAGCATCGTCCAGAAATTAAGGCTTGTCGATGCGCCGAAAAGCCTGCCCACGAAAACGAACATAAGCATAAGCGATATACCCGTGATAATATCGGGATTGGTCATGGGAATATTCGTCACCGTATTCATCGCCGCCTTATACCAGCGTGAGCGAAGTCTGTTTATGCCGACTGCCGCCGCAGTGCCCATAACCGTCGATATCGCAGTTGCCGAAAAGGCAAGTATTATGGTGTTTTTGAGTGCCTGCAGAGTGTCGGTATCCCTTAAAAGCTCCCTGTACCACTTGAGTGAGAAGCCCGTAAATACAGAAAGGCTTTTACCCTCGTTAAAGGAGAATACCAGAAGCACCGCAATCGGTGCGAACAAAAACACAAAAATGATTGCTGTATATATTTTAGAGGCTGTTTTCATTCTATTCACCTCCGTAAACGTGCTTTGCGGTAAAGTATTTCACAAGTGCCATACATACGAGCAGAATCACCATTAAAATAAATGCGATTGCCGCCGCAAAATGCAGATTATTTGCCACGTACTGTCCCTCAATAGCGTCACCTATGAGGAAAAACTTACCGTTACCGAGTTTCTGCGAAATGTAAAACGTGCTGATTGAGGGGATGAGCACCATCGTCACACCCGATATGACACCGGGCAGAGAAAGCGGAAAAATTACCCTGCGAAGCACGCCAAACGAGTTACAACCCAAATCTCTTGCCGCTTCAAAAAGCCTTGTGTCCATTTTCGCCATTATCGAATACAAGGGCAGAATCATATAGGGGAAATAGTCGTACACCATACCTATAACGACCGCAGTTTCGGTGCCTATCATATGAAGCGGACCGATGCCGAGCTTGCCGATTATGCCGTTTATAATACCCGTATCCTGCAAAATCGTCATCCACGCATACGTGCGGATGAGAAAGTTCATCCACATGGGTATCATAACAAGTGTCATCATGGTTTTCTGTGCTTTGTCCGAAGCACGTGCCATAATGTAGGCAATCGGATAGCCTAAAAGCA
>JAZSCG010000164.1:0-3852 GCA_045602805.1 Feifaniaceae bacterium | reverse complement strand
ATTAAAAAACGTTGCATCAAAACTAAGTTTACAAAGCACACAGGAAAAAATACGTATCTTTTTAGATGAAGGTCTTTCCTATCCGACTGCCGTTTCAAAAGCAACAGACAGTGCTCTTTTAAACGAGCCGAACAATCTGCTTGGTATAGAATACATCAAGGCTGACCCAACCTTAAATTTTCACACCGTTAAGAGAACGTTTGCTCACGACGAAGGCATCGGCTGTGCTTCGGATATAAGAAAAAAAATATACTCGGGCGAGTTAAAAACTGAAAGCACACCGCATTTTACCGAATATGCCGAGAAGGCTATACTTGCAACACTCAGGAAAATGACGGTTGACGAATTAGCAGAAATCAGCGGTTGTTCTGAAGGTCTTGAAAACAGACTTAAAAACGCTTTGACCGATTCGTGTAATATAGAAACACTCTGTGAAACGACCAAATCGAAGCGTTATCCCTTAAGTCGTATCAGACGCTATATTATGTGTGCATTTTTGGGCATAAAGAAAGGCTTTCCCGACAATCCGCCTTATGCAAGAATACTTGCTTTTAACAATAAAGGCAGAGAGATTATTTCGTATGCACAGGACGTAGCAGAAATACCCATAATAACTAAAGTATCCGATGGTATTTCAGACGTATTCAATTCAGAATGTACCGCAACAGACTTATATACCCTCTTTTCAAAAGAGGTATCCCCCTGCGGTCTCGAATTTAAAAACTCACCAATATATGTAAAAAAGGACAGGTAAAGGGCGTGTTCGCTTAGGGATTATTCGCTCAAAAAGCATAATTTTGGCGTATAACTTTGTTAAAAGACCTCCATATCCGTCAGGATTATGGAGGTCTTTTGTCTTGTTCTTCATCCAAAATAATGCTTTTTGTAGTGCTAAAGCAGTTTTGGGTTAGAGATTTTTCGTTTAGATAAAATAACAAAAATTCCGCAATACTTTGTGTATTACGGAATTTTTTTATGAAGTATTAACGGAAAAGGTGGGGCCAAAACCGATTCATCCCTAAGTGAACACGCCCTGTCCTTTTATTTATTTTGTACCGAAAATTCTGTCGCCTGCATCGCCGAGACCGGGCACGATATACGCATGGTCATTCAACTTTTCGTCAAGTGCCGCACAGAATATATCAACGTCGGGATGATCTGCAAGTATTCTGTCAACACCCTCCTGCGCTGCAATGATATTCATCATTTTAATGCTTCTGGGTTTATATTCTTTAATCATCTCAATAGCAGATGATGCACTTACACCCGTTGCTAGCATCGGGTCAAGCACGAATACATCCCTGTCCTGAATATCGGGCGGCATCTTACAGTAATACTTAACCGCTTCGAGTGTCACAGGATCCCTGTAAAGACCTATATGTCCTACTTTTGCTGACGGAACGAGCTGCAGAACACCGTCAACCATACCGAGACCTGCACGGAGTATGGGAACAATAGCAAATTTTTTACCCTTGAGCACCTTGCACTTTGCTGTGCATATAGGGGTTTCGACATCTATTTCCGTAAGAGGCAGTTCTTTTGTCGCCTCATAGCATACAAGCATCGCTATCTCGCTTATACACTCACGAAAGTCTTTAGTACCCGTGTCCTTATTTCTGATAATCGAGAGTTTGTGCTGGATAAGAGGATGATCTACAACTGTAAAATGTCCCATTTCTTTACTCCTTTATATTTATTTTTCAAATTCCATAAACATATCTACTCTGCGCTGATGCTTACCGCCCTCAAATTCAGCTTCAAGGAAAGCATCAACGACCTTGTATGCAACTTCTTCACCGATAACCCTTGCGCCCATACAAATGACATTTGTGTCGTTATGACGGCGTGTAATCTCCGCCGAGAATATTTCATTACACAATGCCGCACGTATTCCGCGTATTTTATTTGCCGCCATTGACATGCCTATGCCCGTCCCACAAATAAGAATACCCTTATCTGCAGATTTATCAAGAACACTTTCACATACTGCTTTTGCATATACGGGATAATCGCAGGAATCAGTTGTATATGTGCCTTTATCCGTTACTTCATAGCCTTTGTCTTCAAGGTATTTCTTCACTTTGTTTTTAAGTTCTAATGCTGCGTGGTCACAGCCGATTGCAATTTTCATTTTTTACCCCCTGATAGTCTTTCTCTTTCCGCCTGAGGAAGCCTTAAATATTTTGCTTCAAGCGCCTGAGGTGAAATTTTTTCTGATTTTGATGCGATTTCAGCAACTGACGAGGCGTGCTGATAGCGCAGATGTTCGGGTGCAAGAATCACCCTTTTCATCTGAAATTCATTATAGCACAGTATCGCACCGTCGCCAACTAAAATAATATTCTTTTTTATCTTTTTGATTTCGTTTTTCAAATCCGCAATTGAAATTGCCCTATCTTCCGTCAGCCTTGTTATGTTACTGCCGTCAGATTCAAAAAGTGCATTGTAGACTTGGGAACACCTTGCATCCATAACGGCACAGATTATGCCTCTGAAATTCTTTACGTTGTTTGCAAGTGCTTCAAGTGTGGATACCCCTGCACAAGACTTGTTCGTTGCAAGTGCCAGACCTTTTACGGCAGCTACGCCTATCCTTATACCCGTAAACGAGCCGGGCCCTGCCGAAACCGCAAAAAGATCTATATCGGATGCCGATACACCGCAGGTATCAAATATATACTCACACATCGGAAGCAAGGTCTGACTGTGCGTAAGCCCGAGATTTGAATAAACCTCGCAAAGTACCTTACCGCCATCGGTAAGTACCGCACCTGCAGATTTTGCCGATGATTCAAGTGCTAAAATTTTCATTTTATTTCCTCTGCCGTTATCTCTCTTGTCTCATCTTCGAGAGCATTTATTGTTAATTTTATATATCTGTCAGGAAGACCGAACGGGATATTTTCACTCCACTCAATTATACATATGGCATCAGAATCAACACAGTCAAAATAACCTATATTATAAAGGTCGTCAAAAGTGCTTATCCTGTACATATCAAAATGGCATACCCTGTACTTGCCCACATATTCAAGCATAATCGTAAACGTCGGACTTGTCACAAGCACATCGGGACACAGATGCTTTGCCATACCTCTGACAAATGCCGTTTTCCCTGCACCGAGACCGCCGTACATTGCCACTACATCACCCGGTTTAAGAGTTTTGGCAAACTCCTGCCCGATGCGTTCGGTATCTTCAACAGAATGGGATAAATATTTTTCCATTTAGAATATTCCCACTATGTCGCCGTTTGGCATAATATCTATTTTTTCTGCAGAAGGCACTTTCGGGAGACCCGGCATGGTCATTATATCGCCCGTATAAACAACGATAAAGCCCGCACCTGCACAAAGTCTTACATCACGAACAGTGATCTTGAATCCTTCGGGTCTGCCTAAAAGCATCGGATCATCCGATAGTGAATACTGTGTTTTTGCAACACATATCGGCTTTTTATCCTGTCCCAGAGATTCGATAAGATCAATGGCAAGTTTTGCTTTCTTCTCGATTATTATACCGTCTCCGCCGTAGATTTCTTTTACAAGAGTTTCAATCTTTTCGGGTATAGAAAGATTTTCATCATACAAAACATGGAACTGTGAGGGTTTTTCTTCAATAGTCTTGATAACTTTCTGTGCAAGCTCTATGCCACCCTCGCCGCCTTTTGCAAACACTTCCGCAGGTGCAAATTCAACGCCGAGATTCTTACAGTAATCTTCTATAAACTTGACTTCTGCATCCGTGTCACTTTCAAATCTGTTGATTGTAACAACTACAGGAAGACCGAACTTTGCAATATTTTCAATATGCTTACCGAGATTTACGATACCCTTTTCAAGAGCGGCAACA
>JAZSCG010000163.1:0-5556 GCA_045602805.1 Feifaniaceae bacterium | reverse complement strand
CGCCACTCTGGCATCGTCAAAAAACATTTCGTAAAAATCGCCCAGACGGAAAAACAGTATCGAATCGGGATTCTTTTCTTTTATGGACAGATACTGTCTCATCATCGGCGTAAGTTCAGCCATTTTGCACCTCTGGTTTTTTTAGTCTGTTTTTAGTGGCAACCGCCGCATGAACTGCAGTTACCGCCACATGAATGAGGTTCTTCCCCCGTAATGTAGAAATTGAGAATACCGTATATCTCGTTCATAAGAGCGTCAACACTGTCTCTTGCCGTGTAAAATTCCTTCATGGAATCCATTTCAAGTATTTTCGTCTGCATTGCGGTAAGTTCATTCGTAAGTTTTTCTGCCGCTTCGTTGTCACCTTCGCCACTCTTTGTGATAAGTTCGTTTCTTAAATTTTCAAACTCCATAAGAGCCTTCTGAAGTTCAAGATCAGTTTCCTGCTTCTGTGCAGCCGACTGTAATTTCTTTACGTTTTCATCCTTTGCGAGTTCAGCACCAAGCTGATGTGCGAGTTCTGTAATTGTTGCCATTGTTATATCTCCTTAAAATTAAATAATTTTTCCTGTAAGTGAAAATGTTTTCGCTTCCGTTATTTTCACGTTGACAAATTGACCGATAAGTGATTTGTCACACTTGAAGTTGACGGTTTTTGCACCGCTTGTGTGGGCACACATCACCGTATCGTCATTCTTGCTGACACCTTCGACAAGCACCCTTTGAACAGTACCCTCAAGTGCCTTGTTTTTTTCCTTTGAAATCTCATTCTGCACCTGCATAAGCCTGTCCATCCTCTCACCCTTGACAGACTGAGGTACCTGATTATCCATTGAATAGGCAGGCGTGCCTTTTCTGCGTGAATAGATGAATGTGTAAGCAGAATCAAAACGAACCCTTTGCATTAATGCAAGCGTATCTTCAAAATCCTCATCCGTTTCACCGGGGAAACCTACTATGATATCACTTGTTACCGATAAATCGGGCATCTTTTCTCTTGCATACGCTATTATTTTTTCATACGCATCGCAGGTGTAACGGCGGTTCATTATTTTAAGCAACCTGTCACTTCCGCACTGAACGGGAAGATGCAAATGCCTTTCCACCTTTTCACAGTCTGCCATGGCATCTATCACTTCGTTTGTTATATCCTTCGGATGACTTGACATAAAGCGTATAAGAAAATCACCGTCAATGGCATTTACCTTGCGTAAAAGCGTTGCAAAATTACATTCACCGCGGGTATCCTTCCCGTAGGAATTGACATTCTGCCCGAGAAGCATTATCTCTTTACAGCCGTCAGCAACAAGTGCACTGATCTCAGCAATTATGTTTTCGCTTTTCCTGCTCCTCTCTCTACCCCTTACATACGGCACGATACAGTAAGTGCAGAAATTGTTGCAGCCGTACATTATCGTAACAAGTGCAGAAAACTTATTCTTTCTGACAACGGGGATATTTTCACCTAAATCCTTTTCATTTTCAGAAAGGTCTTTGAGTACCTTTCTTCCCGAAAGGACCTCATAGAGCATCTGCGGAAACTTTTCCCTCGAATGTGTGCCGAAGATGATATCGACCTGGTCATACTTTCTGCTTATATCGTTTGCAACATGCTCTTGCTGGACCATACATCCGCAAACTGCAATTACAAGAGAAGGCTTATTTCTTTTAAGTGCTTTGAGCGCACCGAGTATTCCGAAAACACGAAGCTCGGCATGTTCCCTCACCGCACAGGTGTTGAGGACTATAATATCCGCCTGTTCCCTGCACTCCGTCGGAGCGTAGCCCATAGATGCAAGCATACCGCGAAGCTTATCACTGTCCGCCTCATTCTGCTGACAGCCGAAGGTTATTATCATTGCTTTTCCGCCACCGAGAGCAGCCACTTTTTTGATATATTCGCCGTACACTTTTTTACACCTTTCGCATCTTATCAATGATATTATATTTTATCAAATATTCTCTTATATGTAAATATTAATTATATAAAAAGAGGGCAGGATTTTCATCCTGCCCTTTAATCTGAATTTTTAGTGGTTTACTACATATTTTTTGATACCTTCGGGAACTTCGCTTTCATCGTAAGAAACAGTAACAACAAGTGTGATGTTGTTTTCTGTTGTAAGCGCATCTGCCTTTGCAAGGAAAGCAGCCATTTCGTCCATATCGGTGCCGCCGATTTTCTTGATACCGTCAAGGAATATCTCTGTAGCATCATAATCCCTCGCCATAACGCCTGCAAGGAAGCCGTAGAGAGCATCATAACCGTTTATTTTGTATGAACTTGCTTCTATAAGTCTAACGGAGGAAGAAATATCGTATGTAAGGATCATATCCTGCTCAATGCAGACAACATTTCCCTTAGTTTCAGCAGCTGCCTTGTTTACCATTTCGATAAGCATCTTTGTCTTTCCGCTGCCTTTTTTTCCGATAATAACTTGAACCATATTTATCTCCTATTCTGCCGTAACTGATACGGCTTGCTATTTTATGAGGGTATACCCTTGTCTATATCATACAATAAGACAACGAATATTTCAACCAGAAAATAGCAATTATTTTATTTTTTATTTGTCAATTCTCGCTTCAAGTTCTTTTGCAAGGGCTTCATAGCCGGGTTTGCCCAAAAGCGCATACATATTGTTTTTGTAACCCTCCACACCGGGCTGGTTGAAAGGATTTACGCCAAGAAGGTAACCCGATACGGCACACGCCTTTTCAAAGAAATAAATAAGATAACCGTACTCATATTCATTGACTTCGGGCATTTCGATTGAAAGGCTGGGAACACCGCCGTCTGTATGAGCAAGAACTGTGCCCTGATATGCCTTTTCGTTTACAAAGCTGAGTTTTCTTGAGTCAAGGAAGAACATTCCGTCACCGCTCTCAGCATCGTCATCGGGAATTATAATATCATTATTCACTTTTGCAACGTGAATAACGCTTTCAAACATATCACGTCTGCCTTCCTGAATATACTGACCGAGTGAGTGCAGATCTGTCGAGTTGACAACTGACGCAGGGAAAATACCCTTCTGGTCCTTACCTTCACTCTCACCGTAAAGCTGTTTGAGCCACTCATTGAGCGAAGTAAATCTCGGGTCATACGACGTGTACATTTCAATCGTCTTACCCTTGTTGTAGAGTATGTTTCTGATAGCCGCATATCTGTATGCAGCATTCTTTTCAAGGTCACATACAGAAAAGTCTTTCATAGCATCGAAAGCACCGCTCATAACAGCGTCAATATCCATACCTGCAACAGCCATAGGAAGAAGTCCTACAGGTGTAAATGAGGAGTATCTGCCGCCTACGTCATCAGGAATAACAAACGTCTTATAACCGTTCTTTTCGCAGGTAGCACGAAGTGCACCCCTCGACTTGTCAGTAGTACAGTAAATACGCTTTGCAGCCTCTTCCTTGCCATACTTTTCTTCAAGCATCTTGCGGAAAATTCTGAAAGCAATAGCCGGTTCAGTGGTAGTTCCTGACTTTGAGATGACGTTGAGTGAAACCTCTTTACCCTCGCAAAGTGCAAGAATATCATTCACATAATCAGCACTCATATTGTTGCCGACATAGTAAATCTGGGGATCTTCAAGATTAAGGTCATTGTGGAAGATGCCCTTTACGCATTCAATAGCGCTTCTTGCGCCGAGATATGAACCGCCGATACCGATAACAACAAGCACATCGCTTTCCGAACGGATTTTTTCTGCGGTCTTCTTTATATCTTCAAATTCTTCCCTGTCATAGTCTCTGGGAAGATTGATAAAGCCTGTAAAATCACTGCCTGCACCTTCTTTGTTTTCTATAAGATCATGTGCACATTTTACAAGCGCACTCATCTCCTGTATTTCATTTTTCCCAACAAAAGGAGTAAGTCTGCTGTCATTTAATTTGATTGCCATTTTTATACCTCCGATTACGGATAATTCACCATATATTATAAACCTATTTACCTAAAAGTCAATCACTGCATTATAACAAGCCATATGTAGCATATCCAGTCAACAATACTTTTCTCCCGTGCATCTTCAACCGTTATAACATCGCTTTCACACATCAGATTTTCACCCAGATAATAGGATACTTTTCCGACCTTTGTACCCTTTGCCACAGGCGCCTTTATGCTTTTTTTCATGTCTGTTTTTGCCGTTATCTCCGCATTGTCACCTTTTTTGATTAACGCTGTTACAGACGGCACATCTGCCGCCACCTTCACAAGATTATTTTTACCCCGCTCCACCTTAAGATCGGCAATATGAGGAAGCTCATACGACACAACGCCGTAATTTGCAAAACCGTAATTTAACAGCGCTGTGGCGTCGCTAAAACGGTCATTCGAGGTGGGACAGCCCAACACTACCGCAACAAGCTCCATTCCGTCACGCTCTGCGGTGGCAGAAAGACAGTACATTGCCCCGCTCGTAAAGCCCGTCTTGAGACCTGTTATACCGTTATATGTTTTTACAAGCTTATTGGTGTTTGACAGACCGAACTGTCCGTCTCTTATTGTATCCATCCAGATAGTTGCGTATTCGCGCACTTTGGGATACTTTATAAGTTCACGGGACATAACCCCAATATCCCTTGCACTTGTGCGATTGGTATCATCAAGTCCCGTACAGTTTTCAAAATGGGTGCTCGTCATACCAAGCTGTGATGCCCTTTCGTTCATAAGAGAAACAAACACATCTATACTGCCCGATATTTTTTCGCCGAGCGCCACAGCCGCATCGTTGCAGGAGGAAACGAAAACCGCTTTAAGCATATCGTCAACGCTCATCTCCTCGCCCTCCTCCATATAAGCCTGAGAGCCGCCCATCCCTGCAGCATAGGCACTTACGGGCACCATATCTTCATAAGACAGCCTGCCTGCCTCTATCGCTTCAAACACGAGCAGAAGCGTCATTACCTTGGTTACGCTTGCAGGCGGAAATGCCTCGTCGGCATTCATTTCAAAAAGCACATTACCGCTTGATTTTTCAATGAGTATTGCGCTTTTTGCAGTTAAAGAAAGCGTGTTCTCCTGTGCAAAAGCAGTTATCGGCGTCAGCATCAGAATTACACAAAGCGCTAAAGCAAAAATTGTTTTTGGCATATGCATCACTCCTGCTAAATGATATGTCCGTAAAATAAAAAGAATGCCCTTTCGGGCATTCTTTTTATTTTAATTTTCCAAGCTGTTCAAAAAGTTCATCGGCATTGTCTGTATGTGCCTGAACCGTAAGTTCCTTTGATAAATCCAGACCGAAAAGACCCATTATGGATTTTGCATCCACCACATATCTTCCCGAAACGATATCCACATCGTAATTACATTTTGTAACAATATTGACAAATTCCTTAACATCCATTATGGAAGTAAGTTTTACTGTTGTTGTTTGCATAAGTAGTACCTCCTGATAAAATTATTGCAATTAAATTGTTTTTATTATATTATCATATTTAGCGGTAAAAAACAATATGTCGGAGGGAAAATATGAAGGTTGCTTTTTATACACTCGGTTGCAAAGTCAACGGCTATGAAACCGAAGTGCTTACCGAAAAATT
>JAZSCG010000162.1:0-3072 GCA_045602805.1 Feifaniaceae bacterium | reverse complement strand
GAGGCTATCGCTGGTATGATATCCTATCTTGATACACAACTTGCAAAATGAATTATATAAGTTTTTCAGTCTACGCCAAAAGTGTATACGGTGACAAAGTTTATAAACTCTCAATAGAAGGAGGCACCACCTGCCCTAACCGTGACGGTACGGTCGGCTACGGTGGCTGCATCTATTGCAGTTCAAAAGGAAGCGGTAATTTTGCCGAAGGCGGTGAAAGTGTAACGTCTCAGCTTGAAAGGGCAAAAAAACGGGTCGCCGTCAAATGCAAAAGTGGGAAATATATCGCTTATTTTCAGAGTTTTACCGTTACATACCTCCCTCTGAATGAATTTAAAAAGAAGATTTTTGAGGCTCTTTCGCTTGATTATATCGTAGGCATATCTCTTGCCACACGGCCTGACTGTCTTCCCGACAGCATTATGGACGTGATAGAACAGGCAAACAAAATCAAGCCCGTTACGGTGGAACTCGGGCTGCAGACCATTCACGAGGATACCGCACGTTATATCCGACGTGGCTATGAACTGCCCGTTTTTGAAAAAGCGGTTGCAAAACTAAAAAAAATCGGCGTGCACACGGTTACACATCTTATTGTAGGTCTGCCGGGGGAAAGTGCGGATATGATAAAGCAAAGTGCGCTCTATGCCGCAAAGCGTTGTGACGGAATAAAACTGCAGATGCTACATATCCTTAAAGGCACCGACCTTGAGAAAGATTATAAAGAGGGCAAATTCTCACTTTTCACACTCGAAGAATACACGCAGATTATATGCGATATTCTCTCAGAATTGCCCGAAAAAACGGTAATTCACCGTCTGACCGGTGACGGCGACAAAAATGAACTTATAGCACCAATGTGGACGGCAAACAAGAAACTTGTCATAAACACTTTGCGTGAAGCAATAAAAAATACCGTACATAAATAAAAACAGGCATCCTTTCGGATACCTGTTTTTATTTAATCTGTTAAACAGAAATTATTCGTTGATAGCTGTAACAACGCCTGAACCAACTGTTCTGCCGCCTTCACGAATAGCGAAACGGAGACCTGCTTCAATAGCGATAGGAGTGATAAGTTCAACATCCATAACAACGTTGTCACCAGGCATGCACATTTCTGTGCCAGCGGGAAGGCTTACAACACCTGTAACGTCTGTAGTTCTGAAATAGAACTGGGGACGGTAGTTGTTGAAGAAGGGAGTATGACGGCCACCTTCGTCCTTAGTAAGAACGTAAACCTGACCAGCAAACTTCTTGTGGGGCTTGATGCTGCCGGGCTTTGCAAGAACCTGACCACGTTCGATGTCTGTTCTCTGAATACCACGGAGAAGTGCACCGATGTTGTCGCCTGCTTCAGCAAAGTCAAGAAGCTTTCTGAACATTTCGATACCTGTTACAGTTGTCTTCTTAGCTTCGTCCATAAGACCAACGATTTCAACTTCTTCGCCAAGGTTAAGAACGCCACGTTCTACACGGCCTGTAGCAACTGTACCACGACCTGTGATTGTGAATACGTCCTCGACAGGCATAAGGAAGGGCATATCTGCCTTACGGTCGGGAGTAGGAATGTAGCTGTCAACAGCATCCATAAGTTCCTTAATGCAAGCATATTCGGGAGCTTCAGGATCAGTTGAAGCGCAGTCAAGTGCTACTCTACCTGAACCACGGATGATCGGAATTTCGTCACCGGGGAATTCATATTCTGAAAGTGTTTCACGGATTTCCATTTCAACGAGTTCGAGAAGTTCTTCATCGTCAACAAGGTCACACTTGTTCATGAATACAACGATTGCAGGAACGCCAACCTGACGAGCAAGAAGAAGATGTTCCTTTGTCTGAGCCATAGGACCGTCAGTTGCAGCGATAACAATGATACCACCGTCCATCTGAGCAGCACCTGTGATCATGTTCTTAACATAGTCAGCGTGTCCGGGACAGTCAACGTGAGCGTAGTGACGTGCTTCTGTCTCATACTCAACGTGAGCTGTGTTGATTGTGATACCTCTTTCTCTCTCTTCAGGAGCCTTATCGATGTTTGCATAATCTTCAAACTGAGCTTTACCTGAAAGTGAAAGGAACTTTGTGATTGCAGCAGTAAGAGTTGTCTTACCATGGTCAACGTGACCGATTGTACCAATGTTTACATGGGGCTTGGTTCTTTCAAACTTAGCTTTTGCCATTTTGCTTATCCTCCTAGCAATAAATTATTTAATGACTTATTAGTTTTATAATATAATACTTTGACCAAAATTACAAGAGTAATTTTTAGTCTTTCTTTGCTCTGCTGCTGATAATTTCTTCTGCAACAGACTTCGGAACCTCTGCAAAGCTGTCAGGTTCCATTGCGTATACGCCACGACCCTGTGTCTGTGAACGAAGATCAGTAGCATAACCGAACATTTCTGAAAGCGGAACTTTAGCATCAACCTGCTTAGCGCCTGAACGGTCAACCTGACCGAGAATGAGACCACGGCGTGAGCTGAAGTCGCCCATTACTGAACCGAGGTATTCTTCGGGAACTGTTGTTGAAACCTTCATGATAGGCTCTATAAGAACAGGATCTGCCTTAGCCATTGCTTCCTTGAATGCCATTGAACCGGCAATCTTAAATGCCATTTCGGACGAGTCGACTTCATGGTAAGAACCGTCGATAAGTGTTACCTTTACGTCAACAACATTGTAGCCGGCAATAATACCTGACTGCATTGCGCCCTGGATACCTGCGTCAACTGCGGGAATGTATTCCTTCGGAATAGCACCGCCGACAATTTTGTTAACGAATTCGTATCCCTTACCGCTTTCGTTGGGTTCAATCGTGATCTTACAGTGACCGAACTGACCCTTACCACCTGACTGACGCTTGAATGTAGTATCAGCAGTAGCTTCACGGCGGATTGTTTCTTTGTAAGCAACCTGGGGCTTACCGATGTTTGCTTCAACCTTGAACTCTCTGAGGAGACGGTCAACAATAATCTCAAGGTGAAGCTCACCCATACCTGCGATGATTGTCTGACCTGTTTCTTCGTCTGTATAAGTTCTGAAAGTCGGGTCTTCTTCAGCGAGCTTTGC
>JAZSCG010000161.1:0-2105 GCA_045602805.1 Feifaniaceae bacterium | reverse complement strand
AATGGTACTTACGGTGTTGTGAAAGAGAATATTGCTAAAATCGGCTCTAAGTATTATACAACCTTAAGCGAGGCTATCTCTAATGCTACCGATGGCGATATCATTGAACTTTTGAAAACGGTTGTTATCGATGAAGATATGACGCTTGATCTTAACGGTTATACCGTTATGGGTAACCTCGTAGTTGCAGAAGGTGCAACGGTTGAAATCAAAAACGGTACAATTATTTGTAAAGACGGAAACTATGACACAATTAAATCTCTTGGAAATCTGACACTTACAAATGTAAATGCAGACGGAGAGCGACATATTGTTCGTGCAAAGGCTGGTACACTGACCATCAACGGTGGTACATACAAGTACACAGGCTCTGCAACAGGCACACGCAATGTTATTAACATTGGTGACTACGAAAACGGTCAAGTTGTAAGCGTCGTTGAAGCGACAATCTATGGCGGTACTTTCATTGGACCCAAGGGCACATCTGTTGACAGCGGTGCAGCACTGACTGTTCAGAGTGGTTCTTCCGCTAACGTATACGGCGGCACATTCTCAAATGGTAAAAATAGTACTCTCGCTGCTCAGGACGGAGCAAAGCTTACTGTTTACGGCGGTGTATTTGATCAGAAGCCTACTTCTTACGTAGCAGACGGCTATGTAGCATCAGGTAATTCAGATAATACACTTTATATGGTAACTGCAAAACGCACACTCAGACTTGTACCCTCGGCTACTGAAGTTAAGACAGGCAACACATTTAAGGTTGAAGTATACATTGATACGGCTGACGTTAAGGGTGTTCAGTGGACTCTTGATTATAATAAAGATCTCTTTACGTGTAAAATGGATACAGATTACGAGTTTGAAGGTACTGTTACAGCACCCAGCTTTATGCAGGTTAGCGGAACAATTGATAAAACGAAGCCTGTTGCAACTTATACCTTTGAGAAGAATAATATAGCGGCAACAGAAAGCACATTCACATTCAAAGAGATTGGAATTGCTACAAGAGAAGAAGTATCAGAGGTTGTTCACGTGCGCTGTGACGATGTAAGTCTTGAAATGGAAATAGATCTCGACTATGTAGTTGAAGTTGACGTTGACAGAACAGGTGAATATATTGCTAAAAAGAGACTCGTACTTGTTTACACAAATGCAACGGAAGTAACCTTTGATTACGCTGGCATCCAGATGTATGAAGTAACAGGTGCAGGTTACAAGTATGAGGACAAGGAAGAATTTACTAAGGTATATGCACTTGTGGTTGACTCAATAGATAACGGCGTATTTGAAGATTACGAAGAAAAGGTATCACCTGACTATGTGGAAACTGCAACGGTTATTACATATAAGAAAGACTATGAATTCATTGATGATTGGTATGATAATAATGTCAACCAGGATCAGCTGGTAGAATGGTATGATATTATGACCGTATATATGGTTTCTACTTGCGAGGAAGACAAAATGCACTATATTCTGAAAGCTGACGTAAACGGTGATAAACGGGTAACTTTGGACGATGCATCATCTATAATTAACTATCTTTACAGACCCAATAAGTAAAAAGTTATATTTATACGAAAAGGGGGCTTTTCTTTTCTTACGGAAAGCCCTCGTTTTTAAACAGACGGGTAACCGGTGAATGTTTTTAAACTGTTTATCCTTCTGTTTAAGAAGGGACTTTATATGAAAATAAAAAAAATATCGATTTTTCTTGCCTGCGTGTTATTATTTTCGTGTTTCCCACTGCATTCATTTGCGGATGCAGCTAAAAAAAATCTTCGGTTTGAATTAAGAGTTGATACGGAGAATAATAACGACAGCGTTATAAGTGCAGATGAAAATAACGTTGTTGTCGAGGCGGGCGGTGAGTTTACCGTAGACGTTTATCTCAGGAACACGTCAGATGAGGACTATACAATTACTAATCTTCAGCATGAACTGGAGTTTGATGAAAACTTTTTTGAGTTGAAAAAAGTGGAATCTATAAAAGCAGATGATTCGTATCCTTGGGAATATTCAAGCTGGAACGTTGTGAGAAGCGATATTCTCAAAACAAAGGTAATAGAGTTTGGAAACAATGAACTTCTTGTAAGGATAAC
>JAZSCG010000160.1:0-4999 GCA_045602805.1 Feifaniaceae bacterium | reverse complement strand
GGTCTTATGGCAGCTTACCGTCTTAAACAAAACAGACCTGATACAAAAATTATCATAATCGAAAAGGGCTTTGACCTTACAAAGCGTCACTGCCCTGCAGGAAGTGACAAAAAATGTATTCACTGCAAAATCTGCAGTATAACAAGCGGTTATGCAGGTGCAGGTGCATTTTCAGACGGAAAATTTAATCTTGGCACGGCGTACGGCGGCACTATCGGTGAAGACCTCGGTGAAGATGTTGCTATGAAATACATCAATGAAGTGGACAACATTCTCCACAGTTTTTCAGACGATTATCCTGAGCTTTATAAATCAAATGAAGCACTCAAACTCAAGTGTCTGCAAAACAATCTGCGCCTTCTTGATATGAACGTGCGTCATCTCGGAACAGACAAAAACTTCCGCACGATGCAGCTTCTTATCGAGTCGCTCAAAGATGCAGGCGTTGAAATGCTTTCACTTACCGACTGTACGGACGTATCCCGCAACGCAGACGGTTCATACGACATACACACTGCAAGCGGTAATACGGAGGCTGTGTATTCTGCCGACAAAGTTATAGTTGCAACGGGCAGAAGCGGTGCCGATTTCGTAAAGCGTCTCTGCGAAAAGTTTGACATTGCAATAAATGCCAACTCGGTTGACATCGGCGTCAGAGTTGAAATGAAGGATATTATATGGAGAGAGTTTTCATCTCAGATATACGAGCCTAAGATACTATACCGAACAAAGACCTTTGAAGACAGGACAAGAATGTTCTGTTTTAACCAGGGCGGTCTTGTCTCTGCCGAAAACAACCACGGTGTTATCACGGCAAACGGTCACTCATATGCTCAGCCCGAAAAGAAAACCGAAAACTGCAATTTTGCAATTCTTTCTTCGATTCATTTCAGGGGTGATTTCAACAAGCCCACGGAATATGCCGAAAATATCGCAAAGAACACAAACTTTGCCGCAGAGGGAAACATTATGGTGCAGCGCTTCGGTGACCTCATAAGAGGACGCCGTACAAACGAGCACAGACTTGCGGCAAATACGGTTATTCCCACAATGAAGGCGTTCCCGGGCGATTTATCCATTGTTCTCCCCTACCGTGCCCTCACTAATATAATAGAAACAATCTATGCGCTTGACAAGGTTGCACCCGGCACGGCAAATGACGATACTCTTCTCTACGGATGTGAAAACAAATACTATTCCATCCGCCCCGAGCATAACGAGAATTTCGAAATTACCGACGGAATGTATCTTATCGGTGACGGAAGCGGTCTTACGAGAGGTCTGTCGCAAAGCGGTGCAATGGGCATTTACGTGGCTGATAAAATAGGCGGTGTTAACTAAATTATGATGATTTCAACAAAGGGCAGATATGCTTTGTATGTCATGCTCAAACTTGCAAAAGACAAAAGCGGTGACTACGTTTCAATCAAGACCATATCCGACAGTGAGGATATGCCCATGAAATATCTTGAAACGATAGTATCTATGCTCTATAAAGGAGGTCTGCTCGAAAGCAAAAGAGGTAAAGAGGGCGGTTACAAGTTAACGAAAGCCCCAAGTGAATATTCGGTAGGCGAAATTCTTCATCTTACCGAAGGGTCACTTGCACCCGTGGCATGTCTTGAAAAGGGTGCAGGAAAATGTGAAAAAGCAGATATCTGCGACACCCTTCCCCTCTGGATAAAGCTTGACGGTATGATAAATAACTTTCTTGACAGTATATCTCTTGAAGATCTTGTAAATAATGATATATAGTTATTGACACTCAATATCTCATATGCTATAATTCCTATCGGACAAGTAGGAATTATAGCATTTTGCTTTTATTTGCTTGAATATATCGGAAATTTCGAGTCAATGATAAGTCTTAAAAGGAGTAATGAAATGACTGTTTACGCAGATAATGCAGCAACAACCAAAACAAGTAAGACTGCAGTTGCCGCTATGGTAGACTGCATGGAAAAATACTGGGGCAACCCCTCAAGCCTTCACACAGTCGGTCAGGAGGCTGCCGAAGTTCTTGCGGATGCAAGGGAAAGGGCGGCAAAAATCCTCGGTTGCGAAGCCCGTGAGATATATTTTACATCGGGCGGAAGTGAGGCGGATAATCAAGCAATCATATCTGCCGCAACCATCGGTGAAAGAAAAGGCAAAAAGCACATTGTTTCAACCGCTATTGAACATCATGCCGTTTTGCACACGTTAAAAAGGCTTGAGAAGAAAGGTTTTGAAATCACCCTTCTTCCCGTTGGTGTTGACGGTATTGTTTCTGCCAAGCAGGTTGAAAATGCACTCAGAGAAGACACATGTCTTGTTACGATAATGTATGCCAACAACGAAATCGGCTCAATTCAGCCGATTGCCGAAATCGGTGAGGTTTGCAAAAATCACGGTGTACTTTTCCACACAGATGCTGTTCAAGCAGCAGGTCACGTTCATATAAACGTGAAAGAGCAGAATATAGATATGCTTTCACTTGCCGCACATAAATTCCACGGTCCCAGAGGCGTCGGCCTTCTCTACGCAAAGAAAACGATTCCGCTTACGAACATAATCGACGGCGGTGCACAGGAGAGGGGTAAACGTGCGGGCACGGAAAATATGCCTGCAATAATCGGAATGGTGGCTGCTCTTGAAGAAGCTGTTTCAAATCTGGATAAAAATTCCGCTTATGTATCAGCACTCAGGGACAGACTTATTGAAGGTCTTTCAAAAATCCCGCACAGTGCCCTTAACGGGGACCGTAACAAGCGTCTGCCCGGAAACGTAAGTTTTTGTTTTGAAGGCATTGAGGGTGAATCACTTCTCCTTCTGCTTGACGAAAAGGGCATTTATGCTTCATCGGGCTCTGCCTGCACATCGGGTTCGCTTGACCCGAGTCACGTGCTTCTCGCCATAGGAAGACCGCACGAAGTGGCTCACGGCTCACTGAGGCTTTCAATTTGTGAAGAAAACACACAGGAAGAAATAGATTATATAATAGAAAACGTACCCAAAGTTGTTGACTATCTGCGTCAGATGTCACCTCTGTGGCACGATCTTGAGGAGGGAAAGAAAAACCATGTTATATAGTGAAAAGGTAATGGACCATTTTAAAAATCCCCGCAATGTCGGCATAATTGAAGATGCCGACGGTGTCGGCGAAGTCGGCAACGCAAAATGCGGAGATATAATGAAGATATATCTCAAAATAAATGACGGTATAATAACAGACGTGAAATTCAACACGTTCGGTTGCGGAAGCGCAATCGCATCAAGTTCTATGGCAACAGAGCTTATTATGGGCAAACCGCTTTCCGAAGCACTTGAACTGACAAACAAGGCAGTTGTCGAGGCTCTTGACGGTTTACCGGCTCATAAGTTACACTGTTCTGTTCTTGCCGAAGAAGCAATAAAGTCCGCTATAAAGGATTATTACGACAAAAACGGCATTGAATACGACAAGGAACTTTTCCGTGAAGCTTCCTGCGAGCACTGTCACTAAAACTCAAAATCGGCCTCTTTTAAAAAGCGGTCGGTTTTAATTTTGTTAGGTTTTTGTGGTTAAAATTTAATACTTCAAGGCAAAATTGCCGTAAAATTAAAAGAATTGGCTTTATGATTTTATTTTATTAAATTTTCCTGTTTAAATCGCATTATTTTAGTATATAATAATGAGTATTATTTTTTATTGTATGGAGAGATGATTATGGCAATGAAAAACACATATCTCACAGAGCTTATGGAGACAGTTATAAAGAGAAATCCGGGTGAACCCGAATTTCATCAGGCAGTACAGGAAGTGCTCGAATCTCTTGAGCCTGTTATAGAAAAGCACCCCGAATATATAAAAGCTGGTGTTATTGACAGCATCGTAGAGCCTGAACGTATCATCAAGTTCAGAGTTCCGTGGGTGGACGATAACGGCAACGTACACGTTAACCGCGGTTTCAGAATTCAGTTCAACGGTGCAATCGGTCCTTATAAGGGCGGTCTTCGTTTCCATCCTTCTGTTTATGAAGGTATTATAAAGTTCCTCGGTTTTGAACAGACTTTCAAGAACTCACTTACAGGTCTGCCTATCGGTGGCGCTAAGGGCGGTTCTGACTTTGACCCCAAGGGCAAGTCGGATATGGAAGTTATGCGTTTCTGCCAGAGCTTTATGACAGAGCTTTCAAAATACATCGGTGCTGATACGGACGTTCCTGCAGGCGATATCGGTGTAGGTGCACGTGAAATCGGCTATCTCTTCGGTCAGTACAAGAGACTTCGTGACGAGTTCACGGGCGTTCTCACAGGTAAGGGTCTTACCTACGGCGGAAGCCTTGCAAGAAAAGAAGCAACGGGCTTCGGTCTCTGCTACTTCACAAAGGAAATGCTTGCGGCAAAGGGCGAAAGCTTTGAGGGTAAAACAGTTGTTGTATCAGGTTCAGGTAACGTTGCCATCTATGCAGTACAGAAGGCTACAGAACTCGGTGCAAAGGTTGTTGCAATGAGCGACTCAAACGGCTACGTTTACGACAAGAACGGTATTAACCTTGACACAGTTAAGGAAATCAAGGAAGTTCGCCGTGGCAGAATCAAGGAATATATTGACGTTCATCCCGAAGCTGAATATCATGAGGGTTGCAAGGGCATCTGGACTGTAAAGTGTGACATCGCACTTCCCTGCGCAACGCAGAACGAAATCGACGGTGAGTCAGCACAGGCTCTTGTAAACAACGGCGTATATGCTGTTGCAGAAGGTGCAAATATGCCTTCAACACCCGAAGCTATCCACACGTTCCAGTCAAACGGCGTTCTCTTCGGACCCGCAAAGGCTGCAAATGCAGGTGGTGTTGCAACGTCTGCTCTTGAAATGAGCCAGAACTCAATGAGATATTCATGGACGTTTGAAGAAGTTGATGCAAAACTTCACGACATTATGGTTAACATCTACAAGAACGATTCAAGTGCTGCCGCAGAATACGGTATGGCAGACAATCTTGTTGCAGGTGCAAACATTGCAGGCTTTATCAAG
>JAZSCG010000159.1:0-11972 GCA_045602805.1 Feifaniaceae bacterium | reverse complement strand
GTCTGGCTCGTGTAGACGGTGTTCCGATAAACGAATCTGTTCAGAAGGAAATGATTGCTATTCGTGACGAACTCGGTCTTACACAGTATCACTTCCCCTTTGAAGACTAATATATAAACAAAAATGATTTGCGAGACTTCTACAAGGGAGTCTCGCTTTTTTGTGTAAAAAAACCACGATGAATTTCATCGTGGTTTTTCTTTTTATTTAAGCATATTTTCGTGTTCTGCCATAACGTTCATAAGTCCGCCCGTAATTGCATTGATAAATTCTTCATTGCCATCATCATCAATAACCCATTTACCGTCTTCAAGACTCATTTCAACAGCCACGTCAAAGCTTGCCGTCTTCTCGGTCGCATTGATAATGTCAATGAGCATCTGTGATACGGCTTCCTCGGACATTTCTTCGCCCTGAAGTGCCTTTGATAATGCCTGTGTCATAAACTCGGAAAATATATCCTTGGTAGTTATCTGGACGTTGACTTTCGCATCATCTTCATCAACCTCTACGGTTTCACCGAATTTCCACGATATTGATGAAAAAATGCTCATCATCTGTTCCTGACCCTCAAAGTCAAAAACCTCTTCATAGTTTAAAGCCGCAAGAGTTTCCATATCACCGCTTTTAATTGCCGTAAGTATAGCGTCAAGATCCTTCTGCGGTGATGATTTCTGACATCCCGCAAATGAAAACAGCATTAAAACTGCAAATAAAACACTGATAATTCTTTTCATTAAATTGCTCCTTTCGCTGTACCGTAAATCGGTGTATTGTCAATATCGTTAACTATTTCAATGAGTTTGAGACCTTGTTTTATTGTCTCAAGCGAATAATTAGGTTCTTTTAAAATCACACCGCCGAGAAGCAGACAGTCATATCCGCCGTCACGAAGCATGTCGTGAAGAATATTTGCAAGGTGCTCGCCCATCATTTCATATGCACGGTAGGCATTTTTGTCACCCTCTGTCGCAAGACAGCATATTTCATATGCATCAAGACCTTCGGGTGCATCGGGTGAATGCTCGTAAAACATACGCTTTACCGCACGGAGTGAAGCAAATTCCTCTGCCGTAGAACCGTTGTAAGGCACGTTATAAATGTATCTGCAATTATTTCACCTTCAGGCGTTACAAATGCCGCTTTAAGATATGTTCCGCCTGCATCTACCGACAAAACACACTTTTTCATAACATTTATCCTCATTAAACATATGGATAAAAAAGTTGAGGGCATACGTTATGCCCTCAACCTGAATTACAATTTTAACCTTTAAGCGAACCCACCATTACACCTTTGACAAAGAACTTCTGTACAAACGGGTAAAGTGCAAGTATAGGTGCCGTTGCAACTACTATCAAGGCATACTTAAGCACGTCTGACAAGCCGTAAACCTGAGTTGAACCTTCTTCCATAGACTGTTCAATGTCAACCTGTGAGAGAAGAAGAACTTCACGCAGGAACACCTGTAACGGGAAGTATTCTCTTGATGTCAGGTAAATGAAAGCAGTGAAGTACGCATTCCAGTGACCAACCGCATAATAAAGCGTGATAACCGCAATATTTGAAGTAGCAAGCGGAAGTACACATGAGAAGAAATACTTTATGTCGGAACAACCGTCAATCTGTGCCGCCTCGAGCAAGTCGCCCGGAATACTCGACTGCATATAAGTTCTTGAAATAATGAGGTTGTGAACGCCAATCGCACCGGGAAGAATCATTATAAGAGGATTGTTTACCATTCCGATATGCTTCATAACGATGTACGTAGGAATCATACCGCCGCCGAAAAGCATTGTAAACGTGAAGAGGAACGTAAACGTACCTTTGAAAGGCATCGTCTTTCTTGCAAGAGGATATGCACACATAAGTGTCATAACAACGTTTACAAGAGTACCGCCGACTGTGTAGAGAAGTGTGTTTCTGTAACCTAACCACACGTCAGGATTCTTGAACACCTCTACATAACCCTTAACACTCAAATCAACCGGCCAGAGAACGACCTTACCTGTCGCAACTGAGAGGGGTGCTGAGAATGATGAAGATATGATGTAAATAACAGGATAGAGGACAACAAGAAGGAGGAATCCAAGAATTATATAAATTGCCGTATAGTAAATCTTGTCTGCAAGAGGCAATTTAACCTTCTTCTTGGGACCGTACTTTTCGTATGCAGCATTGATGTCTGCAAGTCTCTTTCTTTCGAGTGCGCCGATTTTATGATCGATATCCGCTGCTGCAATTTCGTCAAGCCCTGCTTTTTTAGCTTCAAGCTTTGCAACTTTGGCAGCATGCTTTGCTTCAATAACGTCAACATGCTTCTGGAGGACAGCAAGTTGCTTTTCACGCTTTGCTTCCTGTGCAGCCTTTTTAGCAGCTTCTTTTTCAAGCTTTGCCTGCTGTGTAGCTTCTTTCGTTTTAGCCATATACTATCCCTCCTATTACCAAAGACTTGTGTCGCCAACCTTACGTGCAACCCAGTTTACAGAGTTGATAAGGATAAGGTTGATTATAGAGTTAAACAAACTGATTGATGTTGAATACGAATAGTTCGGTGTCTGACTTGCAAGACCGACTTTATAAACGAGTGTTGAAATAACTTCGGATGCTTCAAGGTTAAGGTCGTTCTGCATAAGATAAACCTTTTCGTAACCAATTGACATTACCTTGCCCATTCGCATGATAAGCATGATTGTGATTGTAGGCATAATCGTCGGTAGGTCGATATGCAACACCCTCTGCCATCTTGTAGCACCGTCAATTTCAGCCGCCTCATGAAGGTCAGGGCTAACTGCGGAAAGTGCCGCCGTATAGATGATAGAGTTCCAACCGAACGTCTGCCAGATACCACTCCACACGTACAGATGCTTGAACGCCTTAAAGTTTGACAGCGGGTCCTGTGCATATGTGCCTGTGAAGAATGTGTATATTGTACCGTATAGACCTACACGTACGTTGAGGATCTGCATAAGCATACCTACGAGAACGACTGTGGATATAAAGTGCGGCATATATGTAATGGTTGTAGTTATCTTCTTAAACTTCTCAGCTCTGAGAGAGTTAAGTACGAGTGCAAAGATAACCGGAATCGGGAATCCGGCAAACAAGCTGTACATTGAAAGAACAAGTGTGTTCCTGATAACACGCTTAAACTGATAGTCATTGAAGAATCTGATAAAGTTATCAAAACCTATCCACCTACTGCCGAAGATACCGTCTTTAAACTTGTACTTTTCAAATGCGATTATGATACCGGGCATCGGAACATATTTAAATGTAATTACCCATGCTACCGGCAAAATCAAGAACAGATACAACTGCCAGTGTCTCTTAAGGTCTTTCACAAGACTCTTCTTTCCGAGAAGTCTGTCAACCTTGACACCTTTTGTTTCGCGGATTTTGTTGCAGGCTAATTTGCAGTCTCTCTTAAGAATTTCAATCTTGTTGAAAAGACTTCTGCGTTTTTTACCCTCCGCAGTTTCAAGCTGTGCTTCAATTGCAGCAATCTTCGCATCTCTCTTAGCTTCGAGCGCAGCAATCTCAGCATCAATCTGGGCTTGTATTTTTTCAGCTTTAGGACGATTCTTTTCTATCTTGGCTGCTTTTTTAGCTGCTCGGATAGCATCCTGTTCTGACTGCAGGTTGTCTACTACAGCAGTTTTGTTGCCCATTACATTTCCCCCTTTGGATTAGATTAGGAGCTCATTCTCCTTATTGTAATAATTGTATATATATTCTCTCAAATTTTTGTTAAAAAAGCAAGTCTTTTTATCAAATTTATACATCAAAAGTACCATTTTTTTTGTGCATTATGCCATATTGTTAACAATTTGTTCATATTTTGTTTAGGAAAACAAAAAAATCGGGCATTTCTGCCCGATTTTTATTTTTGCCTGATTAGCCTGCTACTGCTTGGATTCTGTCGTATGCAGCCTGTGCACATTCAAGAATTTCATCAATATTCATAAGATCAAGCTGATTCTGGAAGTTGTCCCAACCCGCATCGATATCCTCGATACCTGTTACAAACTTACTGATCATTTCGTTAACGTAAGTGTTGAGATTCTTAAGACCTTCCGTCGTAATTTCGTTTTCGTCTTCAGTGTAGATGAGCTTAACGATGTATTCATCAGGTTCATTACCCTTGTAACGCTTCGTAGCTGTATCAGCCTCAGCATTTCCTTCGTTCTCTGCCTGCGTCAAAGCACCTGCCGAGATTGCTACCTGACGAATGTACGGACCTGTCTGATACCAGTGCTTGTTCTGCTTTGATGACCAGGGAAGAACCTGAACAAGCCAGGGCTCATATCCTTCATACTTAGTCATCGCATTCGGACCGGGTTCTACCCAGTCGATACCCTTTTCGCCCCAACGCTGATGAATCGACATCTTTTCACTTATCATATAATCACCGAATCTGAATGACGCTTCGGGATTTACTGCATTGCAAGTTACAAAGAAGCTCGGATCGGGAGACGTTGCATCATATGAAGCAAGCGGCTTGCCGTCATTCCAGTCACTGTTAAGAGGACTAAGTGCATAGTATTCCTCACGTCTGGGGTCGCCTTCAGTAATGTATGAGCCTACACCGAGAGTTACAAAAGCCGTAGCAATTGTCTCGTTGTAGTTAAGCATAGCCTTGTAGCCCGTAGAATCCTGTGAGAAGCTGAGCGGATCGATAAGACCGAGGTCATAAAGTTCCTTAATAGCCTTGAGACCTTCCTTCCATTCTTCCGTCTGGTAAGCAAATCCAACCTCACCGTCGCGAACGTACATATAATAAGAATCACCTGCATATACGTAGGGGTTCATAAGATACTTGAACCAGCTTCTTGACGAACCGTAGCTTACGATACCAACTTCGTCAGCCTTACCGTTGCCGTTAGGATCGCTCTTTACTATTGTGTTGAGCGCTTCCTTAAGTTGTTCCATCGTTGCAATGGTTGTAACATCAATTCCTGCAGCATCAAACCAGGGTTTGTAAACATACATTCTGTCGGAATACGGATTTGAAATAGAGTCGTTGATTCTGGGAATAGCATATATTTCGCCGTCAGGCATCGTTATGTAAGGATAGAAATCCCAACCGAGTCTTTCCTTTGCTTCCTGCATATTCCATGATATGTCGGTGTTGTACATATACTCCGTGATCGGTATTGCAACTTCATTATTAGCAAGATTCTGAACCATACCGTCAGAGAATTTACCGAGAACAACGTCTGTAAAATCTTCACCGCCTGAAGCAGCCATAAGATTTATCTTCGTGTTGTACTCACCTGAAGGAAGAACGTTGAGCACGAGATCTGCATTGAGGTCTTCCTCAAATATTTCAGTCTGTCTGTTTGTGTCCCAGTCAATTACGAACTGGTTGGTGGGAAGAGTAACCGAAATGGTCTGCTTCTCCTTGAACACCGGTAATGTGCCGGGTGCGTTGTACTTCGTTTCATCATAGCCCGTAGTATACTCATACGTCTTTATCGTATTGTCACCGTCGCCTGAGCCTGTGCATGCGGCGCATGAGAAAAGCATTACGAGTGCCATGAGAACTGCTAATACTCTTTTCATATTTTTTCTCCTTTTGAAATAGTTTTGAAAGTTGCGTCTTTCTTTATTTTATTTTACCAAAACTATTTACTTTTTCAAGTCTTTTTTTGTATTTATTATCATACCACTGCAAAAAATCTAAAAAATCGGGTGCAAATTGCACCCGATTTCTCTTTCTATTTATTTTCGTCATCAATATACGTTATGGATGTGTCAATTACAACAGTACTGTTTTCCCCGTCCCACGACACGTCAAAACCAAGTCTTTTCGCAAGATCTCGAATCTTGAAATAATTGTTGTCCGATATGAAATACGCCACCATAGAAGTCTCTCTTCCGTTGAGATAAACGGTGGAAAGTGTCGGCGTTGCAAGTATCGCCTGGTCGCCCTTTCCTATCATTTCATATCCGTCGGGAGTATATTCCATGCCCGTTGTCAGATGTATCGAATTGTCAGATGCCTGCCATTTGACTTCAAACTGTTTTTCCGTACCGTTTATTACGTGTGCCACGTCACGAAGCTTGAAATAGTTGTTTCCTCCGATATTATATATGTCAAACTTGATTTCTTTTCCGTTCACAAGCACACGGTGTGTTGAGGGAAGCGCTATTGACTGTCTGTCGGGAACGTCCGTAGCCTCATCGTCCCATTTATAGTAGTCCTTATTCTCGGTTTCGGGTTCTTCCTCTTCGGGAGGTGCAACCTCCGCCATGCCGTCATCCGTTTCTACATCGGTTACATATTCGGGTCTGTTGGTTGCCCATGGCAATGTAGGATAATTGATGTTGACCCCGTCAACCACCGTCCAGACGTCATTTCCGAGTCCGGTCATTTCATCCTCGTCATTAAGAAGTCTTACCATCTTTGATGAGAGGAACTGTGCCGCTGTACGCATCACGGTATCATCTCTGTCACCTGTAACGCCCTGCTGCGCAGTATTTCTGTAGTAATAGCAGTTTTCAACATTGCCGTTTACGCTTCTGCCCGCAATGGCAGAAATTCCGTTTGAATCGCTGCTCGTGCCCGTTATCGCACCCGTGTTGTAACAGCTGTATATCGTACCGCCCGAGTTCTCTCCGACAATACCGCCTGCATCATACATACCCTTTATTTTAGCGGTGTTGTAGCAGTTGTTTATCTTACCGCTGTTTTGTCCGGCTATACCGCCCGTTGACATATTGCCCGACATTTCACCCGTAGTATAGCATCTTTCAATGATTCCCGAGTTCTGTCCTGCCAGTATGCCGACATAATAAAATCCGCTGACATTTGCATCGACTACCGCAAGATCGTATATATTACCCGCATTATTTCCGAAAAGACCGATATGCATATATCTCTCGCCGTTTGCTTCGGCAAGATCACCGTTCCGGTCTTCAAAAGGCTGATACAGGCCTTTGATATAATGTCCTGCACCGTCAAGGTCACCCTTGAAAGCATTATTCGCATCTCCTATAGGTGTGGAAACATGTTCCGTGCCGTCAGCATTCAGCTGAATATTTGCATCCAGCACAAAATATTTTCCGTCATAAGAGTTTCCCGCATTAACGCTTCTTGCAAGATATTCAAGTTCGCCTGCACTTGATATAAGATAGGGATTCTGTGCAGAGCCGTTGCCTACTGCAAAGCCGTCCGACGGTTTTATATAAGTTACCGTCTTTATCTCCGTATCATCATATTCTTCATTGGGATTCTGCCACTTAAAGCAGGGATAACCACCGTTTACGGTGGCATTTCTCGACCAGAGTCTGTCATTCTCCAAAAGTGTCACAAAGTATTCGGATTTAAGCATTATCGCCGTCTTACTTTCCGTGCCGACCTTTGAATTGCCTATGCCGTCAACCGCACTGCCTTCAAGATAGTGGCAGTTTGAAACATTTGCGCGGTTGTTATAGCCGGCAATTGCACCGCTGTTCGTTCTTCCGACCACCGTACCGCTGTTATAACTGTTTTTCAGGCTGCCGCCCTCACCCATAAGGGCACCGACAATACCGCCCGAATAGCTTACGCCCGATATGTATCCCGTATTATAACAGTCGGTAATGTCGCCCCTGTATTCAACATCCGTTGCCGTACCCGTGTAGTTGTACGCCACTATACCCGACGTGTATTCCGTACCGAATATGTTGGCACTGTTTGAACAACCCGACACCGTTCCCGTATTATGTCCTACAATACCTGCGGTAAAAGTGTTGCCGTTTACGGTAGCGGCATTTTCACAGTTTCTTACAGTACCGCTGTTAAAAGCTGTTATTGCACCTGTATATCTGTAACCCGTTACGTTTCCGCTTGCGATTATGAGATTCTTAATAGTGCCCGTACTGTAACCGAAAAGGCCCGTATAAGTTGTGGCATTCTGTGATATATAAAGATTGCTTATTTTGTGGAACTGTCCGTCAAATATACCTGCAAAAGGTGTTGCCACACTTCCCACAGGCGTCCACTGCCTTGAAGCAAGGTCAATGTCACTCGTGAGTTTAAAATATTTGCCCGCATAGCTGTTTCCGTTTGTCACGTTGATTGAAAGGCGTGCAAACTGTGCCGCCGTAGCAATCACATACGGTTCTTCCTCTGTTCCTTTACCGCCGCCGAACGACGAATCAACACTTCCGTCCCACGTATCGAGTGCAGCTGAGGGCATTACCATAGCGGTAAAAACAATAATAAACGCAAGTAATACCGCCGTTATCCTCTTTCTCATAGACATATTCCTCCTTAATTGAACGCTTTCATAATCAAATTTTATCATATTTACTTATAAAGTCAATTACCGGCAGTATTTGCCAGAACAGTTTCTATCATTTTCCATTCTTCTGCCGTAGTTACAGGCAAAAGTGCCCCGCTGTCCTTGTGCTCGGGACTGTATCTTGAAGCAAAAACCCTCGTCTTGCCTGCGGCATCAAGTGAGCCGTCGGTATAAATGAGATAGTGTTTTCCGTTTTCGGGCGATTTAAACGCCGCAAGAACGGTACATTCAGTCACTCTGCCGTCATCTGAAACAACATTAAATGTTTTCTTTTCCATCATATCACTCCGCAAATATTTTTTATTGCCTCTTTAAAAATTTCCACCGACATCATAAGCTCGTCCTTGACGGCAAACTCGTTTGCACCGTGCATACGGGTATCCGTCTCGGGCAGGCATGCCCCGAAGGCAACACCCTCACAGCCGTATTCTTCCATATCATGCACATACGTACCGCCTCCGAGTGAGACCGTACCGCCTTTTCTTCCGCTTATTTTTTCATACGAGTCGTTGAGCACCCTGACAAGAGGCGAGTTCTCGGGCACATGGTGCCCTTTCGTACGGGACACCACACAAACCTTAATATTGCCGATGCCTCTTACCTTTTTGTATATGTCATCCTTGCTTACGGGCACCCTTACGTCACAGGTGACTTTCACCAAATTCCCGTCACAGTCAATTATGTCCGGCGACAGCGTAAGCTCACCCGAAAGTTCATCCTCACACTTAATGCCAAGTGTTTCACCGTCTGTTTTCCCGTGAGGAAAAACTTTTGAAAGTTCTGTCAATATCCCCATTTTTGACAACAGAAACAAAAGCGCCGTTATCGCATTATTCCCCTCGTTTGGTGTCGAGGCATGTGCAGACTTGCCGACCGCCGTTATGCGTACACCTTCCGTAACCGCTGTAAGTTCAAACCGTACTCCCGTAATTTTTTCACAGTCATCAGCCTTAGTTTTTATGTCGTGGGCACGAATGCCTTTTATTACCGCATACGCTCTGTTTGCGACAATATTTACCACCGTACCTCCTTTAATTTCAATGATATCGGGGCACTTTACGGCATAAGCCTCAATATGCATTCTGCCCTTTTCGGTGTTTACCACGGGGTACTGTGCATCAGGCGAAAAAAGATACTTCGGCGGTTTATTTTTTGCAAAATAACGCTTTAAGTCATCACTTCCGCATTCCTCATCACTACCGAATATGACACGGACGTTTCTTTTAAGCTTAACGCCCTCATCTTTAAGTTGTGACAAGGCATAAAGTGCGCAAAGTGCAGGTCCTTTATCATCGGACACACCCCTGCCGTAATACCTGCCGTCTTTCTCTATGACTTCGTAGGGGTCGCTGTCCCAACCCTCACCCTCGTGCACAACGTCAAGATGTGCAAGAATGGCAAGCACGGTTTTCTCACCGTTATAGTCGAAGTCGAGTGCAACGTTATCCGTGATTTTGGGCTCAAACCCGTGTTCTTTTATGATTTGGGAGGCAACTTCCAGTGCTTTTTTCGGTCCCTCACCATAGGGTGCCGTGTCGGTTGCCTCACCTCTTACACTGCGTACTGCCACAAGCCTTTTTAAATCATTTAGAAATCGCTCAGACATATTCTTATATCCTCCCAGTCGTAGCCTGCACGCATAAGCGCATTTGAAACCTTATTTCTGCATTTAGGCTCATTAATATCCATATGCGCATATTTTGCCTCAAAAAGCAGCATTATATTATCACGGTCAGGGGGTGCAACTTCCTCTGCAGCCTGCCTTGCCGTCTCCCTGTCAATGCCTCTTACAAAAAGCTCCTGCATCACACGCCTTTTGCCGAAATGCTTTTCAATGCTGTATGTACGGCAGAGTCTTTTTGCATACTCAAGGTCATTTATATACCCTTTGTCTGCCATAAGCTGCGATATTTCTTCCGCAGCCTCTTTATCTGCACCTTTTTCACACAGCCGTCTGGCAAGACCTTTTTTTGAAAAGTCACCCCTTGAAAGCGAGCCGTATGCCTTTACCTTTGCAAAATGCAGTTTGGAAGCCTTGTCAAGTGTTTCGAGCAGAGTATCATCTATCTCCCTGCCATTTTCAAGCGACAGAGAAATTACGAGCGTATCATCTATGACAAAGCACAAATCATTGTCCGTTATGATTTGTGCTCCATTGTCCTTTACATATTTAATGCTATAAATTATCATTATTCAAAATCGTCTGCCATAACGTCAATGCCCTTTGCCTTTGTTTCAGGCTGGGTTACTTCTTTTGTTTCCGACTTTGACGGTTTTACGTCTTTACCGCCGGTATTTTTTATGGCATCGTAAAGCTTATTCTCAATTTCTTTTGCAATATCGTCACGCTCAAGAAGATAGTTCTTGGCATTTTCACGGCCCTGACCAAGTCGCATATCTCCGTAGTAGAACCATGCCCCGCTCTTTTGAACGATGTCAAACTTGACTGCCATATCTATAATCTCGCCGTCTTTTGATATGCCCTTGCCGTAGATTATCTCAAATTCACCCTCTTTGAAGGGAGGTGCAACCTTATTTTTTACTACCTTTGCACGAACACGGTTTCCGTATATCTCGGTGCCGTTTTTGAGTGTTTCCGTCTTTCTTATATCTATTCTTACCGACGAATAGAACTTGAGCGCACGACCGCCCGTTGTCACTTCGGGATTGCCGTACATAACGCCCACTTTTTCACGGAGCTGATTTATAAATATCGCCACCGTATTGCTCTTTGCGATAACGCCTGCCAGCTTACGAAGCGCCTGCGACATCAGTCTCGCCTGAAGGCCGACGTGAGAATCGCCCATTTCGCCTTCGATTTCAGCCTTGGGAACAAGTGCCGCAACAGAGTCGATAACAATAACGTCAATCGCATTACTGCGAACAAGCGCCTCGGTTATTTCAAGTGCCTGCTCACCCGTGTCGGGCTGTGAAACGAGAAGTGAAGCAATGTCAACACCGAGTGCCTGCGCATAATCGGGGTCAAGTGCATGCTCAGCATCAATGAATGCAGCCGTACCGCCCGTTTTCTGCGCCTCCGCAATAACGGAAAGTGCCACCGTCGTTTTACCCGAGGATTCAGGTCCGTATATTTCTATGATTCTGCCTCTCGGCACACCGCCGATTCCAAGCGCAATATCAAGTGAGAGTGAGCCTGTTGAAATAGACTCAACGTTCATATCCGCCGTTTCACCCAGCTTCATAACCGAGCCCTTACCAAACTGTTTTTCTATCTGTGATAACGCTGTGTCAAGCGCCGTTCTTTTATCTGCCATAATTATCCCCTCCGCTGTTTTTATTTTACTATATCACAACTTTACAAAAATAGCAACATTTGTTCTGAAATTATTTCACTCCGTAAACCACTCTGTCGTTGCCGTTTAAGTCTTTTTGTGACATGACGTTTTTAAATCCTGCCTCTTCAAGCAGTTTTGTAACCTGCTCACGCTGGTCAAATCCGATTTCAAAAATCAGAAGACCCCCGTCTGCAAGATTATCGTAAAACCCCTTTGTTATCGCGCGATAAAACAAAAGTCCGTCATCACCGCCGTCAAGCGCATTTCTCGGCTCATACTTTTTTACCGATATGTCGAGTCTGCGTATTTCCGACGTTCTTATGTACGGTGGATTTGATACTATCATATCGTACGTACTGTCCATTTTTTCGGACAATATATCCAT
>JAZSCG010000158.1:0-14731 GCA_045602805.1 Feifaniaceae bacterium | reverse complement strand
GCGTGTGATGTCATACCGCCACGAACTGTAAGGATACCCTGAGCAGCCTTCATACCTTCGATATCTTCAGGTGATGTTTCAAGACGAACAAGGATTACCTTGTGACCAGCGTCAGCCCACTTCTTAGCATCGTCAGCTGTGAATACTGCCTGGCCGCATGCAGCACCGGGTGATGCAGCAAGTGCCTTAGCAACAGGAGCTGTAGCCTTGAGTGCCTTCGCATCAAACTGGGGATGGGGAAGAGCGTCAAGGTTTCTGGGGTCGATCATAAGGACTGCCTGCTTTTCATCGATCATACCTTCGTCAACGAGGTCGCATGCGATCTTAAGAGCAGCAGCTGCTGTACGCTTACCGTTTCTTGTCTGGAGCATGAAGAGCTTTCTGTCTTCAATAGTAAACTCCATATCCTGCATATCTCTGTAATGGTTTTCAAGAGTATTGCAGATACCTACGAACTGCTCGTAAACTTCAGGCATAACTTCCTTAAGCTGAGCAATAGGCTGAGGTGTACGAACACCTGCAACAACGTCTTCACCCTGAGCGTTCATAAGGAATTCACCCATAAGATGCTTTTCACCTGTAGCAGGATCTCTTGTAAATGCAACGCCTGTACCTGATGTATCACCCATATTACCGAATGCCATCATCTGTACGTTAACAGCTGTACCCCATGAATAAGGGATATCGTTGTCACGGCGGTATACGTTAGCTCTGGGGTTGTCCCAGCTGCGGAATACGGCTTCAACAGCGCCCATAAGCTGTTCTTTGGGATCTGTCGGGAAGTCCTTACCTATTTTATTCTTATATTCAGCCTTGAACTGTGTAGCGAGTTCCTTAAGGTCGTCTGCTGTAAGATCAACGTCTTCTGTAACGCCCTTCTTTTCCTTCATTTCGTCGATAAGCTGTTCAAAGTACTTCTTACCAACTTCCATAACTACGTCAGAGTACATCTGAATAAATCTTCTGTAGCAGTCCCAAGCCCAACGGGGATTACCTGACTTCTTAGCAAGAACGTCAACAACCTGCTCGTTAAGACCGAGGTTGAGGATTGTATCCATCATACCGGGCATAGATGCTCTTGCACCCGAACGAACGGAAACGAGAAGAGGATTTTCGATGTCACCGAACTTCTTGCCTGTAACACCTTCCATCTTATCGATGTATTCCATAATCTGTGCCTGAATCTCATCATTGATCTTGCGACCGTCCTCATAATACTGAGTACAAGCCTCTGTCGAAATTGTGAAGCCCTGGGGAACGGGAAGACCGAGATTTGTCATCTCAGCAAGGTTAGCACCCTTACCGCCAAGGAGTTCTCTCATTTTACCGTTACCTTCGGTAAAAAGATAAACATACTTTTTCATCATTTTTCCTCCATTAGTTTTATATTAAAAAGTTTTGACCGTTTAATCGCAAACATTATATCAAAAATAATATGCAAATTACAACCTTTTTTTTACATTTTATAATTCATCTACGCATAATCCGTATGAAATTATATATTTTTCCATAAATTCTTTCGCTTCCGGTACGCCCATTTCATAGATTTTATTCCTGAGTCCCGATTCAGCTTTTTCAAAGTCAGCATTGCCCATTTGCCGTTCATCTATGCATTTGACAAGTGCTGAAAGTTTATCTGCAGCCTTTACAAATTCCACTATTTTTTTATCTGTAGGAAACAGATATTTTTTATACTCATTCCTGAGTTCTTCGGGCAACATATTGCAAAGTTTTTCATTTGCAATTCTTTCAACATTTTTATACGCCGTATGCAGTTCCTCATTGTGATATTTCACAGGTGTGGGCATATCTCCGGTAAGCGTCTCCGTCACATCGTGATAAAGCGCATAGAGCACCGCTTCCCCCGCATCCACATTGCCGCCTGAGGCATTGTGCATTTCAACGAGGGCATGTGTTATATATACAACCTCAAAGGTATGCTCACTAAGGCTCTCGCTTTTCTGATTTCTCATCAGATTCCATCGGTTGATGTATTTCATCCTCGACATTATGGCAAAAAAGTTACCCATCACTACGCTCCAATACATATCTTATATAGTCGGTATTTATCTGCGGATATTCGCCGTTGCCCTTTACAAGTGCCGCTACCGCAAGCGGAATACTCAGTTCAAACCTTGTATTTTCCCCCTGAACAAGAACAATGTTTCCGTTAAGATTGTCGGCAACGGTTTTTACCGAGTAAAGTCCAAGTCCGCTTCCGCTGCTGTTTGCCTTCACACAGGGTTCATAGATGTTATCCCTGATAGATTCATCCACTTTGTCACCGTCATTTTCAACGGCAATCACGGCATGACCATCCTTTTCATACAACTCAAGTTTTATAAACGAATCACAGTGGTTTTTAGCATTTACCACAAGATTGGTTACCGCACTCTCCACTTCTTTCGGAACCGCATGGCAGGTAAGTGTTTTATCCGTAACCTGCACCTGTATTTCAACTTTGTGTTTTAAAACATTTGCACATTCATCAAATAACTTACCTATAAATTCAGTTACGTTTATGTCTTCTGCTTTATGTTCATTTTCTCCATGTGAGTAGAATATCTCCAATTCACCTACCATGCCCAATGCGGAATTGCAGTAAAACCTGATGGTTTCCGCATCCTCGCCTTGTAATTTCTCCGACAAGATTTTAATCATTTTAATCGGATTTTTCAAATCATGAATCAAAACCCCTGACGCAAGATCCTTAATCGCTCTTTCATGTATCAAATGAACAAGAGAACAAACATACTCTTCATTTTTAATAAACGGCTCGATATGCAGATAAAACCTCTGGTCATTTATTTTCGCCACCATCTGCACCTGTTTACCTCTTTTAACGGTAACCTTTGTTTCAGTCCAGAAGACAGACTGTGCAACTTCAGAAAGATCCATCCCCGGTCTGAGCACTTCAAGAGCATTCAGAGGAATTTCATTACACCATACCACGATTGCATCACGGTCTATTATTGCCACCTGATTTCTGCTGGTAGCATAAACCTTTTCCAGTGATTTGATTATTTCTTCCATTTAGATTTCTCCCTTATCTAATTTATATAATTTTACCATATTCTTCCCTCTGTTTTCAACATTCATAATATACTTTGGTAAATTTTTGTCAAAGTACTTGAAAAATGCAAAAAGATTACATATAATATCAAAAGTATGGTTTAGAATACCAAAAAAAGAAAGGAAGTTTTCACTATGTCAGTAAAAGTTGCAATCAATGGTTTTGGCCGCATCGGACGTCTTGCTTTCAGACAGATGTTCGCAGCTGACGGTTATGAAGTAGTTGCTATCAACGACCTCACAGCTCCCAGCATGCTCGCACATCTTCTCAAGTACGACTCTGCTCAGGGCAGATACGCTCTTGCAGATACAGTTTCTGCTGATGTTGAAGCAGGCACAATCACAGTTGACGGTAAGACCATCAAAATCTACTCAGAAAAGAACGCTGCTGATCTCCCCTGGGGCGAAATCGGTGTTGACGTTGTTCTCGAGTGCACAGGTTTCTACACATCAAAAGAAAAGTCACAGGCTCATATCGATGCAGGTGCTAAGAAGGTTGTTATTTCTGCTCCCGCAGGCAACGATCTTAAGACAATCGTTTACAGCGTAAATGAAAAGACTCTTGCAAAAGAAGATACTATCATTTCTGCTGCATCATGCACAACAAACTGCCTCGCTCCCATGGCTAACGCACTTAACAAGTACGCTGCTATCCAGTCAGGTATCATGACAACAGTTCATGCTTACACCGGTGACCAGATGGTTCTTGACGGTCCCCACAGAAAGGGCGACTTCAGACGTGCAAGAGCTGCTGCTGCTAACATCGTTCCTAACTCAACAGGCGCTGCTAAGGCAATCGGTCTTGTTATTCCCGAACTTAACGGCAAGCTCATCGGTTCTGCTCAGCGTGTTCCCGTTCCCACAGGTTCAACAACTATCCTCGTAGCTGTTGTTAAGGGTAAGGACGTTACTAAGGAAGGCATCAACGCTGCTATGAAGGCTGCTTCAAGCGATTCATTCGGCTACACAGAAGAAGAACTCGTTTCATCAGATATCGTTGGTATCAGATACGGTTCACTCTTCGATGCTACTCAGACAATGGTAACGAAGATTGACGAAGAAACATATCAGGTACAGGTTGTTGCTTGGTATGACAACGAAAATTCTTACACAAGCCAGATGGTAAGAACTATCAAGTACTTCGCTGAACTTTAATCAGAATAATGTAATTAAAAGGACTGTTCGTCAGAACAGTCCTTTTTTATACCGTAATTAAGCTTTCAATCTGTTTGTAAATCGACTTGCCTATCCCCTTGACATTTGTAATGTCGCTTATTTGTGTAAAACGGTGTTTTTCTCTATACTCCACTATCTTTTTGGCTTTCTCAATGCCGATTCCGGGAAGATACGACAACTCTTCCACAGTTGCCGTATTGATGTTTATCTTATAATCATAATTTTGTGAAAACACAACTACGCTCCGGTTGTTTTCGTGTACAGTCCAGCATATTATTGATATTGAAAATAAAACCACAACAACAGCCAGAATTATCAAATAACGTTTTTTCATACGTCCTCTTAAATATTATGTTGAAAAATAGGATATTTTTATATTATAATCTTGTTGTAATAATAAATCAAGGAGGTGTCAGATTGAAAAAGATATTTATATCAGTGCTTATACTGCTTATTCTTTTTTCATCTGTTCCCGTACACGCTGCAGGTAATACAGAGAATTTTCCTTCTCTGTATTCAGACTATATATATCTTGCCGAAAAGTCAACCGAAAAGGTACTTTTTCAGTCAAATTCAACCACACGGGTTGCCACAGGCTATCTTTCAAAAATAGTTACGGGCATGCTGGTTCTTGAATCCGTCACCGATCTTGAAGAAGTTATCACCGTTATGCAGAGTGATATTTCAGGAACCGAAAACGATACCTCTGCCTTTTTGAAAAACGGAGAGGAAATGACGGTTGCCGACCTGCTCTACTGTCTTTTGGTAAGAGGCGGTTGTGATGCGGCAAACGTGCTCGCACGCCACGTCAGCGGTGACGTTGACACTTTCGTTGCAAAAATGAATGAATATGCCGTATCGCTCGGTTGTGAAAACACAGTATTCAAAAACCCTTCGGGTATGGATGCACCGGGTCAGCACACAACGGCTTACGATATGTATCTGATAGCACGTGCGGCATCTGATAGTGATGCGTATATGTCGTATGCCGACATTGCATTCAAGCGCATTGCCCCTACAAACAAAACTCCTGATGACAGGTATTTTATATCCAACAACTATATGCTTGTTACAAGCACTTCCGTAGACAAAAAATACCGTGATGCTTACTATTATTCTAAAGCACACGGTATAATGTCGAGTGAAACGGATGATTCGGGAAATTCAGTTGTTACGCTTTTCAGAAGCGGTGAAACAGAATGCATTTGTGTTGTTCTCAACGCTCCCCGTGACCCCGATACCAATTTCCGAGGAAGCTACCTCGATGCAAAAGCACTTGGAACATGGGTATTCTCATCCTACAGGATTAACACAATTGCAACTGCAAAAACAGTAATATGTGAGGCACCTGTTTCCCGTTCGAGTAAGGCAGACTATGTTGTGCTCGTTCTTGCTCAGGATGTAACAGCCCTCTTCCCGACGGGCACAACCGTAAAAGATTTCGAAACCGTCACAACACTTAAAGAAAATATCAAGGCTCCCGTAAAAAAAGGGCAGGTGCTTGGACGCATAGAATACTATTATGCGGGCGAACTGTATGCCGCAAGCGACCTAGTTGCACAAAACGACCTTGAAAGTAATACAGTGCTTATAGTTATCGACAAAATGATGACCGTCATATCAAACCCGATTACATGGGCATCGGTCATTGCGATAGTTGTGATTGCCGTTGTCGTATTTGCGGGCAAAATCAGACGTCGTCGCAGGGTAAATATGTACCGTGATGCAAACAGATTCAGGAAATAAAGGACAAATTTATGAAAATTATTATAGTAGGATGCGGAAAAATAGGCATGACACTTGTTGCCAGTTTGAGTGCTGAAGGGCATGATGTTGTTGCCATAGATAACAATGCTGCAACAGTTGCGGAAATAACAAACACTTATGACGTAATGAGCGTCTGCGGTAACGGCGTTGACTGTGAAACACTCATCGAAGCAGATGTTGAAAAAGCAGAACTTGTTGTGTCTACAACGGGGTCTGACGAGCTTAATATGCTCTGCTGTTTTATGGCTCGCAAGCTTGGTGCAAAGCATGCAATCGGAAGAATAAGAAATCCCGAGTTTTCGGACCGCAGTTTAAGATTTATGCGTCATCAGTTAAATCTTTCTATGGCGATAAATCCGGAATATCTTGCCGCACAGGAAATATTCTCGCTTTTGAAATTCCCCTCTGCCGCTAAAATTGAGACGTTTTCAGGCAGAAATTTCGAAATAGTGGAACTGCCTCTCAAAGAAGACTCAAAGCTTATCGGAATGAGTCTGAGTGAACTGAGAAAAAGATACAAAGCAAACTTTCTCGTCTGTGCAGTACACCGTGGCGAAGACGTATATATCCCGTCAGGTAACTTCGTTCTTCAGGCAGGCGATAAAATCGGTATAACCGCCTCCCCTGCCGAAATGCAGAAATTCTTTAAAATGCTTGATATTATGAAAAAGCAGGCACGTTCGGTAATGATACTCGGTGCAAGTAAGACAGCAGTATACCTCACGAAAATGCTTCTTTCTATCGGTGCATCGGTAAAAATCATCGACAGTAACAAGGAACGTTGCCGTGAAGTATCAGATGCTCTGCCGGGTGTTGTTGTCATTATGGGCGACGGTGCACAGCAGGAATTAATGCTCGAAGAAGGTATAGGCGCTGTTGACGGTTTCGTATCTCTCACGGGTATGGATGAACAAAACATACTCATTTCACTTTTTGCTCAGTCACAGAACGTGCCTAAAGTCATAACAAAGGTAAACCGTGACGAGTTTATGGATATGGCAAGTAAACTCGGTCTTGACTGTACTGTATCTCCGAGACACCTTGTGTCAGATATTCTTGTGCGTTATGCAAGGGCACTTCACAACTCACTTGACAGCAAAATGGAAAAACTCTACAAGCTTATGGACGGTAAGGTAGAGGCACTCGAATTCAACATAGGAAGCGACTGTCCCATTATAAACATACCTCTTCGTGATATGGAACTTAAAGATAATATACTTATAGCAGGTATTCTCAGAGGCAGAAAGCCCATAATTCCATCTGGTAATGATATGCTTTTACCCGACGATAAAGTGGTCGTTCTTGCGGCAGGTCTGAGAATAAACGACTTAACTGATATAATGCGATAAAAGGCAGGAAAAATAAAATGAATCGCAAAATGGTTTTTTATACGGTTGGTCAGATGATAATGGCAGAAGCGGCGCTGCTCGTTCTGCCTCTCGTTGCGGCGCTATACTATCGCGAATCCGTTGCAAAGTATCTGGTCATCTCAATACTTATCGCTCTTGCCGTAGGCGGAGCAACAACGGCAATATTCCGCACCAAAGACAACGTAATCTATGCAAAAGAAGGCTTTGCAATAGTTGCACTCTCCTGGATAATGGTTTCGGCAATCGGTGCACTCCCCTTCTACTTAAGCGGTGAAATACCCTCGTACGTAGATGCTTTTTTTGAAACGGTAAGCGGATTTACCACAACGGGTGCTTCAATCCTCACGGATGTTGAGGCAATGAGCAAAGGTCTTTTATTCTGGCGCAGCTTTACCCACTGGATTGGCGGTATGGGTGTTCTGGTATTCGTTATGGCAATTATACCTAACATATCCGACCGTTCAATTCATCTTATGAGGGCGGAAATGCCGGGCCCCGTCATAGGTAAACTTGTTCCCAGGGCAAAGGATACGGCAAAAATTCTGTATCTTATATACATTGTAATGACTGTTATTGAAGTAATACTGCTTTTGGCGGGCGGTATGCCATTCTTTGACAGTCTGATACACTCGTTCGGTACGGCAGGTACGGGCGGTTTCGGCATAAAAGCAGACAGCATCGCAGGCTACACGCCTTATATGCAATGGATAATTGCGATATTTATGGTATTGTTCGGTGTCAATTTCAACATTTATTACCTGCTTATAACAAAAAAAGTCCGTTCAATCCTCCAAAGCAGCGAACTCTGGGCATATCTCGGCATAATTGTTGTCAGCATCATCCTGATAACCTTTAACATTTATCCGATGTATCAAAATATTTCCGTTGCCATAAGGGATTCCGCTTTCCAGGTATCATCTATCATAACTACAACGGGCTATGCAACATACGACTTTAATCTGTGGCCGACGTTTTCAAAATGCATTCTCCTTTTACTTATGTTTATAGGCGCATCAGCAGGTTCAACGGGTGGCGGTCTTAAAGTATCCCGTCTTATGCTTCTTGTAAAGCGTGTAAGACAGCAACTTCACCATATGCTCCACCCACGTTCAGTCAGCACGATAAAGTTTGAGGGTAAAAAGGTTGAAGATGAAACGCTTACGAGTGTTGCCAATTATTTCGCAATATATATGATTTGCTTCTTTCTCATATTTCTCGTACTTTGTCTTGAATCGTTTGACATAGAAACAAATTTCAGTGCAACTGCTGCTTGTTTTAACAATATCGGTCCCGGTCTGTCACTCGTAGGCCCGACCTCAAGTTATGCGGCATACTCACCTCTTTCTAAAATAGTACTGTCGTTTGCAATGCTTCTGGGCAGACTTGAGATATTCCCTCTCATTCTTGCTCTTTCTCCTTCAACCTGGTCAAACAAATAATCAAATATTCAGAGAACAGAGGAGAATACCTCTGTTCTCTGTTTTCATTGAATACGGTATGTTAACTATGATATAATTTAACCAACCTATACTTCAGTAAATAAGATCGGAGAAATAATATGTTAAAGCTTTTCAAAAGTATACTTGAGCAGGACAGGGCTCCCGTTGTGGTCTGCGATATGGACGATATCATCGTTTATATGAATCCGTCTGCAAAAAAGCATTATCACAGGGATTTGACAGGCAATAACATAAAAGACTGCCATCCCCCGAAAGCAAATGAAATGATCGACAAGGTTCTCCACTGGTTTAAGCAAAGCAAGGACAACAATATCATATACACCTACAGAAACGATACGGAAAATAAGGACGTGTATATGATTGCCCTTCGTGATGACGACGGCACTTTAATCGGCTATTACGAAAAACACGAATACAGAAACAGAGAAACGGCACAGCTTTACGAGGGTACAAAATGAAACTGTTTTTTCATGCAATAATCAAATTTATATCAGGCGTCGCACTGACTGCACTTTTGCTTTTTCTTCCTGCAGGTACTTTTTATTATACTAATGCGTGGGTTTTAATCAGTATACTGTTTGTCCCGATGTTCATCGCAGGTATTATTCTGTTATTTAAGAATCCCGACCTCTTAAAGCGTCGTCTTAACGCAAAAGAAAAGCAAAAAGAGCAAGGACTTATCGTTAAATTAAGTGCAATTATGTTCGTTGCGGGATTTATAGTTGCAGGACTTGATTTCAGGTACGGTTGGAGCAATGTTCCGCCAATTATTTCAATAGTTGCAATTATTCTGTTTCTTTCAGGATACCTTCTCTATGCCGAGGTTATGCGTCAAAACACGTATCTCTCCCGAACGGTTGAGGTGCAGGAAAATCAAGTTGTCATCGATACGGGGCTTTACGGTATTGTCCGTCATCCCATGTACACCTCTACCCTGCTTTTGTTTTTAACAATGCCGATTATTCTCGGTTCGTGGTGGTCATTTGTGATTTTTCTTATATACCCGCTTATCATAGCAAACCGAATTAAGCACGAGGAAGAATATCTCGAAAAAGAACTTGTCGGCTATACCCAGTACAAGCAAAAAGTGAAATACAGACTATTTCCTTTTTTATGGTAAAACAGAGGGTAAAAACCCTCTGTTTTGTTATCCGGGATAGCCAGGATTGAAATAGTAGAAGTTCTTGCAATCAAGACGTTCTTTTACTCTTTCAAGCGCTTCGCCGAAACGCTGGAAGTGAGCTATTTCTCTTGCACGCAGGAATTTTATTGTATCTTTTACATCGGGGTCATCGACAAGAAGAAGAATATTGTCATAAGTTACCCTCGCCTTCTGCTCTGCTGCCATGTCTTCGGTAAGATCGGCAATCGGGTCGCCCTTTACTGCAAACATATCTGTTTCATACGGCATACCGCTTGCAGCCTGCGGCCATACACCAAGAGTATGGTCTACAAAGTAGGTATCAAAGCCACCCTTCTTGATTTCCTCAATGCTAAGCCCTTTAGTCAGCTGTGTAACGAGCGTGCACACCATCTCCATATGAGCAAGTTCTTCTGTACCGATGTCGGTCAATACAGCCGCAATGTCGTTATACGGCATATAAAATCTCTGTGAAAGATAACGAAGCGATGCACCAAGCTCTCCGTCGGGACCACCATACTGCGATATGATAACTTTTGCCGCCCTCACATCTGGGCGGTTTATTTTTATCGGATATTGTAATTTTTTCTCATAACTCCACATACAATCAGCCCTCCAAATTCCACGGGAACGGCGTTTCTGCCCATACCCATCTCTCGTATTCACTATCGCCCGTCGGCTTGGTTATCGGACCAAAATTACGCTCATATTCACATTTTGCCTGCTCTGCAAGAGCACTCATTTTTTTATAATAAGCAAGCGCCTGCTTGTTGCCCGGATGCGTGTCAAGGAAGAGACTTGCATCATGTGCGGCAAATGAATATTCCTGAACTTTTTTCATCATCATTCTGCGTTTTGTCATTTTCTGTAACCTCCCATACGGTACGGAAGATTAAGTTCCGAAAAAATTGTTCCGACACAAAGTGCCTCGCAGGGTTCATAGAGTCCTCTCCATTTCTGCATCGGCACTGTTGCTATCGCAAGCGGAAGTTCTGCACAGCCGCCACTTTTTGCGGGCTGTTGCATCATATGCATATTGTTATATCTGCAATTATTGGTCCTGTATCTGTTTTTCAAATGATATTCTCCTTTCTTAAACGGTATCACCCCATTTTATGGTCAAAGGAGTATAAAGTGTGACATTTCACTTCATTTATGTTATAATCACATTAATAAACATACAGAGGTGCAGATATGGTATTATGCTTAAAAGGATTTCGTGTCCTTGATTTTAATCTTAAAAATCACATTCAGCCAAGTACGAGAGTTAAACTCAATACGACGCTTAATCACAAAGTGAATTTTCACAAAGACAGGGTAACAGCCTTATGTCATACAACTGTTGAAGTACGTGCCGAAAAGTCAGTTGATTTTCTGCTTTCGATAGTTTTGGAAAGCATATTCACTTTTGATGAAGACGATAAAAAAGCAGTTCACGTATCAACCTACAAAGCGATTTATCCGACAGTCAAAGACATTGTAAAGGCTGCCACTAAATCGCTTCATATGACGGTGCTTGATCTGCCTGATATTGAGTTGCCTGAAGAGGAGATTCATCACAGCTAATATTCCACTTTTATTATTTCATCGGTCTCCCCTTTTTTCACCGCTTCTTCAATGGCGGCAAAAAGTTTTTTACACTGACCGCTTGAGCGTGTCGCCCCGCTTACGGGCATCATATTTTCGGATGTTTTTGCATCAACCACACTCTGTGCGATAAGCGGTTGCCATTCCGACGGTTTATACGGCATGCCGTAGTTTTCGCCGTACTCGGATTTTTTGATTCCCTCAAAATCGAAGGCGTCATATTCAGCGGCAACTATTTCGCCGTTTTCGTACGTAACTTTAAGGTAATCCGTCCAACCGTAAAGCGGTGATGCGCTTTGTGCGGTAACAGTGCCCGAAAATTCTTTTTTTCCGCATCCCGAAAGGCAAACGAGAATGCAAATGCAAATAAATATTTTTTTCATATAATCACCCATATGAACATATGAAAAAAGAGGCGTAGTTTATACGCCTCTTTTTATGATTTCAAAATTTACTTACCAGTAACTCTTGAAATCATAGTCTTAACCATCTGACCGCCTACTCTGCCTGCATCTCTTGCCTTAAGCTCGGGGCTTGAAAGATCTACGCCCATTTCTGCAGCAGCTTCAGTCTTATACTGGTTAAGAATAGCCTTAGCTGATTTGTTTTCCATTTCATTATCTCCTGATTCATTTTAGGCCGTTTTTTACGGCACATTAGTATTTTGAGCATTAAGCAAAAAAATATTTGTGTCAACTTTTGGCAGATGTTTGACAGTTTTTGCAAATAAGTTTATACTATAATAAATAAAAAAAATAAGGAGATTTTAACTTTGAGCGAATGTAATCACGATTGCGGAAACTGTTCTCAGAACTGTGATTCAAGAAAACCCGAAAGTTTACTTGAAAACTTAAACGAGCTGAGTTCCGTGAATAAAGTTATCGGTGTTGTCAGCGGTAAGGGCGGTGTCGGAAAGTCACTTGTCACTTCTATGCTTTCCGTTTTGCTTAACAGAATGGACAAGCACGTTGCGATTCTTGATGCTGATATAACCGGTCCATCCATCCCCAAGGCTTTCGGCATAACCGAAAAGGCAACTGCTAACGAATTTGGCATTATCCCCTGCAGAAGTAAGACGGGTATTGATATTATGTCCCTTAATCTGCTTCTTCCCCACGATACTGACCCTGTTATTTGGAGGGGTCCTGTAATTGCAGGTACCGTAAAACAGTTCTGGACTGAGACTATCTGGAAAAATATAGACTGTATGTTTATTGATATGCCTCCCGGAACGGGTGACGTGCCTCTTACGGTGTTCCAGTCAATTCCCGTTGACGGAATCGTTATCGTGACCTCACCGCAGGAGCTTGTTTCAATGATTGTTGAAAAGGCTGTCAATATGGCAAAGCTTATGAATATACCGATTCTCGGTATCGTTGAGAATATGAGTTACGTTGAATGTCCCGACTGCGGTAAGCAGATAAAGGTATTCGGCGAAAGCCATATTGAAGAAACGGCAAAGGCACTTGACCTGCCCGTACTCGGCAAGATCCCGATGGACCCTGCAGTTGCATCCTGTTGCGACAGAGGTCTTATCGAACTTTTCGAAGGCAGCTGGCTTGATGATGCCGCAAACAAAATATACGATATGTTATAAGAAAAAAAGCCGTCATAAGACGGCTTTTTCTATTAACTTAATAAATGCTTTTTCAAATTCTTCATCCTGTGCCTTCGTTCTTGCTTTAGGACCTTTGAGTCTGCCACCCGCCATTCTCACTTTTTTGGCTTCGTGGCGTGAAAAAAGAAGCATATCTATATTGGCATCAGTATACTCCATACCGTTCTGATTTATGGCGTACGCCCCTTTTGCAAGGCACATTGCGGCAAGACCGTAATCCTGCGTTATTGCAATATCGCCCTTTGAAATCATATTGACAAGCATAAAATCAACACTGTCCGCACCCTTATCTGCAGTTATGCAGGTAACACCCTCACGCTTCATTACGTGCGACGTATCACACAGCAGAGTTACTTCTATCCCCCTGCTTTTTGCAATTTTGAGTGCGATGTCCACAACGGGACATGCATCGGCATCTATATATATTCTCACTTGTGCCTCACCTTCATCCGTTGAAAAAGTTTTTAAAATATAGTATAATCTCCATATCAACTTACGGAGTGATAAATTATGCATAAAAAAGGTATCATTATATTTTCAATTGTATTTGCTTTAATTCTTCTTGCAGGAGGTATTTTCCTGCTGAGTTACAAGCCGATGACAGTTACCGAAAAGTTAGAAAAACTGTATTCGGATGAAATCATCTGCGAAATGAAATTTGACGGCATTGACGAGGTTGTTACCCTTGAGCTCTACCCCAACCTTGCACCGAAAACCGTAAAAAACTTTACAAAACTCGTAAAGGACGGTTATTACGACGGGCTTGACGTTCACAGAGTTGTCGGTGATATGATAATTCAGACGGGTGACGGCAAGGAAACGTCTGCAATCAAAGGCGAATTTGCCTCAAACGGCTTTGAAAACCCGTTAAAGCACGAAAAAGGTGTTATATCAATGGCGAGAACACCTGACAAAAACTCCGCATCAAGCCAGTTTTTCATAGTCGTTGCCGATGCTATACCGAGTCTTGACGGTGAATACGCCTCATTCGGTATGGTGACTGACGGTATCGACATTGTGACAGAGGTTTCACACACCGAATGTGAGGGTGAAACGCCGATTGTTCCCCCGATAATTGAGTATATTAAAATCAAATAAATTCGGAATTCGGAATGTGTAATTCGGAATTAAGGAAGAAATTCTTTGCAGAATTTCATTAAAAGTTTCATACCACATTTAATAACACCGACTCTTTCGGTGTTATTTTTTGTTTAATACTTCAAGATTACGCTGTAAAGGTTTTACCCCTCTCCACGTAAATGCAAAATCTTTATATTTTTCTTTGAATTCACGGTTGGAAAGACCTTCAATGTCACTCATTTCAAGGGAAAAGTGCTCTTCGTCCGTAAGTTTATTCATCGGACATACACTCTGACACATATCACAGCCCCATATATAGCCGCTTTTCTTTATAAGCGACACTTCTTCTTCGGTAAGAACGCCTTTTTTCTGTGTAATATGCGATATACATCTCTTTTTATCGTTTATTGCCGTGGCAAGGCATACAGCTTCACACCTGCCGCAATTTATACATTCTTTA
>JAZSCG010000157.1:0-22287 GCA_045602805.1 Feifaniaceae bacterium | reverse complement strand
TCATAACTCTTCTGTGCATCTTCCATAGCCTTAACAAAAAGTTCTTTTGCCTTTGATATTTTCTCGATTTCAGGAGGCGTTACGTACTCAAAAAGACCTTCCCTGACGTAGCGCTGGCTCTGCACGCTGAAAGAGGCTATCCTGTGTCTCGTTATCTGTGCAAGAAGTGCCCTTGATACACCTTCTATACCAAACGTGAACGTAACATGTTCTATAGGACTCTCGTGTCCGTAGCTTGCAAGCATATTTACAAATCTTGATGCCTCTTCATCATCAACTTTCGCCATAACATCATCGATAGTTGAGGCGCTGTAACAGAGCTTTGCTGCAGATGCAATTATTTTTTCAGGCTCCGGTGTATGTGCTAAAAGTGTAACTTTCATTTTCTTCCCCCAAATCCCATGCGTATAGCAAGTATTTTAAATATATATTTAGGCAACTTCATCATTCTGCCGATTCTTTTCGGTTCTTTCATAAGTCTGTAAAGCCATTCAAGATTGTGTTTTACGTAAAATTCAGGTGCCCTTTTAACATTGCCCGATATCACATCAAGCGAACCTCCGAGCCCCATAAGTACCTTACAGTTGAATTTATCTTTATTATTCAGCATAAAAAGTTCCTGCTTTGGTGCACCCAGACAGCATATTACAACATCTGCCTGAGCTTCGTTTATTGTCGGCAGAGCATCGTCGGGATTTTTGTAGGTATAACCGTCTAAAATACCGCAGATTTCAAGTTCCCCATACTTTTCTTTCATTATTCGTGCAGCCTCTGCGGCAACGCCCGGCTTTGAGCCGAACAGGAATACTCTGTTTTTATTTTTGGCAAATTCGGGTAATAGATTCTGGAAAAGTTCTATACCCGCCACCTTTTCCTTCAGCGGTTTGCCGAGTATCTTTGATGCAAGTACAACGCCTGCACCGTCTGCAACTATAACCTCGGCTTTTTTTATAAGCTCACCAAACTCTTTATTATCGAGTGCATCCTTTGCTATTTCTGCATTCGGTGTAACGACAACGTTTCCGCATTTGTCACCGTTTGCAAGTCCACTTACATAAGAGACCGCTTCCTGCATTGTAAAATTACATACCGGTAATCCGGCAACATCTATTCTTTCCATATAAATCCACCAGTTCTACATAATATAACAAATTTATCATACCATAAATTTATATAAAATAAAATATATTTTATATAAAAAAGCGGTCGCATTTCTGCGACCGCATAAAAACTTTAGTTTTTGATAAACATATCGTGAATAGCACGTACTGCCCTGTCTGCTTCCTCTTCCGCAATAAGAACAGATACTTTGATTTCGCTTGTTGAAATCATCTGAATATTGATATCTCTTTCAGCAAGTGCTTCAAACATCTGCGCAGCAACACCGGGGTTGCTTACCATGCCCGCACCGACAATAGAAACCTTTGCAACGTCTTCGCTGTATGAAATCTTATCGAAAGTAATTCTGTCAGCAAGACCTTCAACTGCAGCCTTTGCGATTTCCTTTTCGCTCTGCTTAACCGTAAAGCTGATATCATTCTTACCTGACTGTGCAAGACACTGAATGATTATGTCTACATTTACACCCTTTGATGCAAGTGTTGAGAATATTTTGAATGCAATACCCGGTTCATCCACAACACCGAGAATTGTAACACGCATTACGTCTGTATCTTTTGCAACGCCGCGAACGAGCATTTTTTCCACTTTTACTACCTCCTTGACCTTTGTGCCGGGTACATCATTGAAGCTCGACACAACTTCCATATTAACGTCATATTTCTTTGCGAGCTCCACGCTTCTGTTGTGGAGTACCTGCGCTCCCATCGAAGCAAGTTCAAGCATTTCATCAAATGTTATTTCATCAAGTTTTACCGCTGTGGGTACCTTTCTCGGATCCGCAGTATAAACACCGTCAACATCTGTATAAATCTGACAGAGCTGAGCCTTCATGACTGCCGCTATTGCAACGGCTGTCGTATCACTTCCGCCTCTGCCCAGAGTCGTTATATCGTCATACTTGTTGATGCCCTGGAAACCTGCAACAATTATTATCTTTCTCTTGTCAAGTTCACTCTGCAGACGCTCGGTATCACAAAGTCTTATTCTCGCATTTGAATACTTTGAATTAGTCTTCATACCTATCTGCCAGCCGGTAAGAGAAATTACCGGATAACCGAGTTTCTCTATTGCCATAGCAAGCAGAGATATACTTATCTGCTCACCTGTCGAGAGAAGCATATCCATCTCTCTTTTTGAAGGATTAGGATTAATCTCCTTTGCCTTCTCTATAAGGTCATCTGTCGTGTCGCCCTGTGCGGATACGACAACAATAACATCATTACCCTGATCATATGTCCTTGTGACTATTTCAGCCACATGTCTTACTCTTTCAGCATCGGCAACCGAAGAACCGCCGAATTTCTGAACAATAAGCGCCATATTACTGTCCCTCCAATATTACTTCTTAAACAATTTATAATAATAACATTTTTTTACGCATATATCAACAAAATTTTATAATTCCGTCCAATATCATACTATGAAAAATGTGATTTATTTGAGTATACGATAGTACTTAATTTTTTTGCCGGACTGTTTTTCAAGCAATTCTGCTGCTTCTATGAAATCTTTTTCAAGTGCAGGACCTACCTTATAACCGTGGTCACCGTTTGCTTTCTTTACTCCGCATTTTCCGAATGCCGTATAAACACCAGCCTCATCTATACCTGTCGCACGAACCAGATATGAAAACTCACAGTTTTCATGCTGTTCAATAATGGCATCCATATCGGAAGGCTCTGTTTCCTCCCAACAGAGATACTTTCTTGCATGAATATGCTTAATTTCGTCGATTATATCGGCAACCGCAGCACTTGCAGTAGGCAGCTTACCTGCGCCCCTGCCGTAAAACATTGCATCCCCCAGAGCATCTCCTCTTACGAGTATTCCGTTAAAGACATCATTTACGCTGTACAAAGGTGATGACTTACTTATAACAAAAGGTGCAACCATTACGGCAACTTTTCCGTTAGGTGTAAGTGACGCCTTGCCTATCAGTTTTATAACAGATTTATTTGCCTCAGCAAGTTCAACATCTTCATTGTCAATATTTCTAATACCCTCTGTGTAGACTGTTTTCGGATAAACGTGTTTTCCAAAACAGAGTGAAGCAAGAATACATATCTTTCTGCAGGCATCCAAACCGTCAACGTCAGCCGACGGATTAGCCTCGGCATAACCCTTGTTCTGCGCCTCCTTGAGTGCTGTTTCAAAGGATTTTCCGTTTATAAACATTTCGGTAAGTATATAATTTGTTGTACCGTTTAAAATACCCGCAACACTGTCAATATTATTAGCAGCAAGACACTGATTGATAGGTCTTATTATCGGGATACCGCCGCCGACACTTGCCTCAAAAAGATAATTGAGATTCTTCTTTTTTGCAAGATTTAAAAGCTCACCGCCTTTTTCTGCAACAACTTCTTTATTTGATGTAACAACGCTTTTTCCGTTTTCAAGCGCAGCTTTTGCAAAATCGTATGCAGGATGCAGACCGCCCATTGCCTCAACGACTATGGCAACTTCGGGGTCTTTGAGTATAACATCAAAATCTTTTACAAAAAGATGCTTGTGCGGTACATCAAAATCCCTGAGATCAAGAATATATTTTACTTCTATTTCTTCCTTTGTTCTGTCTTTTATCTCATTGAGATGACTTGTTATTACTTCGTATATACCGGAGCCGACTACGCCGTATCCGAGAATTGCTATTTTTATCATTTTAAACTCCTTTATATCTCTGTACCTGCAACAGTAACACTCTTTACCCCTTTAATCAGTTCAAGCCTTGATACAAGAGCATCAAGACCACACTGCATTTCCGCTGTTTCAAAAGAAATCGTTACAAGAGACATACCGTTTGAAGGGATATTCTGATTTATAGTCACTATATTGCAGCCGTTTTCCGCAAGACAGGATAACAAAAGTGACAGTGTCCCGACCTTGTCATTTATCATAAACGAAAACGTCAGCACCCTGTCTTTTGTCCTCTCAGAAAAAGGAAACACAAAATCCTTGTATTTATAAAAAGCACTTCTCGATATTCCTGCCCTATCTACGGCATCAAGAATCGTCTTCGCCTCACCGGTTGCAAGCATTTTTTTTACTTCAACAACCTTGAGATAGACATCCGGAAGTGCCGAGCTGTCGATTATCAGAAACTCTTTTTTCTTATCCATTTTGTTTCCTCTTCATGTACATTTGTCCTTAATATTAGGAATGATACCACATAAAAAAGAATAAATCAACTACTTTTTATAAATAAGGAGTATATATTTTGAAGAATAAAAAATTCGATTTTATCATAAACCTGCTATATTATGCGCTGTTAACGCTGATAGTTTTCGGATTTGTACGTTTTATCAAACTTTTGTCACCGTTTCTGATAGGCTTTATCATTTCCGTGTTGATATATCCTGCCGTGAAGTACCTCAAAGAAAAAATAAAAATACCTGCCCCTTTTTCAGCAGGTATTCTTGTCACACTTATTCTTTCTGCAGTTGCTAGCATAATTTTTCTGCTATCTTCTCTGCTATACAAACAAATACTTTCGCTTTCTCAAAAACTACCGCACATAATCAATGACATGAGTATGATACTGACGGATTTTTTGCATTCAAACCGCATTGATATTTCAGTCGATATGATAACCAATGTAAAGCAGAGCATTTCCTCTTCTGCAGTAAATTTTTCCGTATCCGCACTCAGCAGTCTAACCGAAGGCTTGTCATCAATGCCATCGATATTTATATTCTTTGCCGCCGCAGTTATATCCTGCGTCCTCTTTTGCGGCGATATGCCGAGAATACGGATATTCCTTCGGGAATTTCTCCCACGACGCTTCAGGGTGATAGCGCTTGAAATAAAGCGTTTTTCAAGTGCAACATTACTGCGCATGCTCAAAGCATACGCAGTAATAATGCTGATTACTTTTTTCGAACTTGCATTGGGGCTGTATTTGTTCGGAATTGAAAATCCCCTTACTAAAGCAATTCTCATTGCCCTCGTTGACATTCTCCCCGTTCTGGGTTGCGGTACCGTTCTGTTACCCTGGGCTCTGCTCTCCTCAATCGGAGGCAATATCGCACTTGGTATAAAGCTTGCCGTTTTATATCTCATAATAGCCTGTGTACGACAGTTTGCTGAACCGAAAATAGTCGGTTCAAATATTGGTATGAACCCTCTGCTCACGCTTGTTTCGGTCTACGTCGGTTTTCGCATTTCAGGCCTTGCGGGTATGTTTATTTTCCCGATTCTCGTAATAACCGTTCTTCACCTTTTTAAAACGGGATATATCAAATTCCCAAAATAAACTTTATCCTACGGAATCCTTTGCCGCCGTAAGAGTATTCTTTAACAACATGGTAATTGTCATAGGACCTACGCCACCGGGGACGGGCGTTATGTACGACACCTTATCAAATACGGCATCATAATCAACATCACCGCAGAGCTTTCCGTCTTCACCTCTGTTAATGCCGACATCAATAACTACCGCACCCTCTTTTACCATATCCGCAGTTACAAACTTGCTTCTTCCTACTGCAGCCACAAGAATATCGGCTTTCGATGTGACTTCTGCAAGGTTTACGGTTCTTGAATGGCATATTGTAACAGTAGCATTTTTTTGCAGCATAAGCATTGCCTGCGGTTTGCCGACAATATTGCTTCTTCCTATTATGACGCAGTTTTTGCCTTCAATTTCAATGTCATAAGCATCAAGAAGTTCCATAACACCTGCAGGTGTGCAGGGTACAAACGACTGATTGCCTATCATTATTCTTCCTACGTTGGCAGGATGAAATGCATCAACATCCTTTTCAGGCGGAATTGCTTTTATTACCATTTCCTCATCAATATGTGCAGGAAGCGGAAGCTGAACAAGTATACCGTGAACAGCATTATCCTTTGCAAGTTCATCCACTTTTTCAAGAAGCTGCTCCTGCGTTGTATTCTCAGGCATTTCGATAACAACCGAATACATACCCACATCCTGACACGCCTTATGCTTATTCCTTACATAGACCTGTGATGCAGGATTCTCACCTACGATTATTACGGCAAGCCCCGGTGTTACGCCCGTTTTTTTTGCAAATTCTGCCGTTTCTTTTGCTATCCTCTCTCTTACAGAAGCGGATACCGCTTTACCGTCAATTATCTGTGCCATTATCTTCACCTTTTTTCTTTCTTAAAATAAGCATTACCAAAACAATTCCCATAAGTACCGCAACTCCCGATACCAGAACCGAAACAGGTACGGAAAACACTTTAAGTTGATCTGTTCTGAGTTGTTCTATAAAAAACCTTCCTATACCGTACCATATAAGATACCCGCCGAAAATAATCCCGCTGTACTTCTTACTGTATTTAAATAATGTAAGCAGAATTATCAGTCCGACAAGATTCCAGAGGGATTCATACAAAAAGGTAGGATGCACTATCGTTTCCTTACCGTTTATGATAAGTTGCATTCCCCACGGAAGTGAGGTTTCTCCGCCAAACGCCTCCTGATTGACAAAATTGCCCCACCTGCCGACAATCTGACCGACAAGAAAACATGGTGCGACAACATCAGCCACATCTGATATCTTGATTTTTTTAATCTTACAGTGTATCACGGCACAGATAAATGCACCGATAACAGCGCCGTAGATTGCCATACCGCCATCTCTTATGGCAAAAACTTCTTTTATGCTGTTATACGACCCATTGGGGTCAAATATAACATAGTAAAGCCTTGCACAAATCACCGATACAGGTGTTATCCAGATAATACCGTCAAGCACGTCATCCTGCTTGATGCCTTTCTTATTTGCAAGAGCAAGGCCTAAAAGCACCGCCAGCACAAAACCCGTCGCAATAAGAACGGCATACCAGTATATTTCAAAGCCACCGATACTGAATGCAACATTATCAATATTAAACTTTCCTATTCCAAGTCCCGGAAATGAAATCGGGCCGTTTCCTTTATTCATACCTAATCCTCCATAACATCGACAACAGACAGCGAAATATATTCATCGCAGAATATATCAAGCATATCAAGCACATCCCTCTTTGTCACGGTATAATACGGCTTGAAACTGTCGAAGAAATCGATTCCCGAAAAATAAGTTGAAAGCATTGCATATACTGTGTCATCAGTTTTATCAAACACATCAATCGCACCGCCAAGCAATGCTTTTTTATTAATCTCAAATTCAGCATCGTCGATTCCGCTTATTTTTATCTTTTCAATTTCTTCCCTGATTATCGCATATGCTTCATCGGGGTTATTGCTCTCTCCCGAAATTATAACAATTGAATAGTTATCGGAAATATTGTATTCACTGTCAAAAGACTCGTTAATATATCCACCTTCATAAAGGCGTTTGTAAAGAGGCGAGCTTTTGCCGAAAAGAATGCTCAAAAGAAGCGTCATCGCTATTTCTCTGCGTGACTTGTCCGCAGGAGGAAGAGTATGTCCGAAATCCTTAACACCTATGCAGAAATACGGTATTGATATAGGCATTGCTATTCTTACTTCTTTTTGCTTTACTGTTTCGGGCTCTTTTTCCGTAACAACGCTGACATGTGTCGGTTTTATCGGTTTTAATGTTCTCTCGCATACTTCAAACACGGTTTTGGGATCAGCAGGTCCGCATACGCAGAGCACCATATTTGCAGGGTTATAAAAACTGTTATATGTTTTATAAAGTATTTCGGGTGTTATCTCTGCAATACTTTCCACAGTACCTGCAATATCATTTTTTACTGCATTATGTTCATATACTGCACTCATCAGATTCATAAGTACACGCCACGAGGGTGAATCATCATACATTTTTATTTCCTGCCCGATGATACCCTGCTCTTTAGCCACCGTTTCTTTAGTGAAATAAGGTGCTTGTACAAATTTTATAAGTGTTTCCAGATTTTTTTCAAAATTGTCGGTACACGAAAACTCGTACACCGTTTTGTCAAAGCTTGTAAAGGCATTTGCGGATGCCCCATACTCACCGAAAAGGCTGAAAACATCAACTCCGTCTTCATTTTCAAACATCTTATGTTCAAGAAAATGGGCTGTACCGTCAGGAATTGCCGTAACTTCACTTTCCCCGTCTGCAATATATCTGTCGACCGACGAACCGTATTTTGTTCCGAACATAACGTAATTCTCGGTAAAAAGCGGTTTGGGACAGACAAGTATATGCACACCGCTTTCATGCACCGCTGAATATATTTTTTCGCCCAAATGAGCATCTTCTCTGATTTCAAACTTCATCGGTATGTGTGTTTCCTTTCAAATAGTAAACTGTATCAAGTTTTATTTTGTTTGCAACCCTTACCACATCTTCTTTGGTGACATTCAAAATATCCCTGATAAAGTCATCCTGTTCTCTGTCCGTTCCGTCATAACTCTCAGCAGCAGTCCACGCCACCATTGCACCTGCACTGTCAAAACTGCTTTTAAGCATATTCACATAGAATTTTTTTGCCGTGACAATTTCATCGTCACTTACGTTTCCATTCTTAATTTCTTCAAGTTGCTGCAGAATACCCGCCTCTGCCTTTTCTTTATTTTTACATTCAATACCGGAGGAAACAAGAAGTATACCCTTCGTTTCTATGACCTGTGAACGGCAATAATAGCAGAGCGACATTTTTTCCCTTACAACAGTAAAAAGCTTACTTGTCGGTGCAAGACCGTATATCGTATTAAATATTGAAAGTGCCGCATAATCTTTGTCATTTCTTACAACGCCTGTCCTGAATCCAAGCGACAATTTTCCCTGAGTAACCGGCATCTCTTCCGTAACCCTTTTTACCGAATCAACATCATACACAGCAGGGTACCTTTTGTAAGAAAGAGGCGCAATTTTTATCTTTTCGAATACATTTCGAACTGTTTTTACAACCTCATCTTCACTTTGTGCACCAACATAGTAGACATCAAGGCTTGTTTTTGAGACAAACTCTTTGTAAAAGTCATAAAGTTTTTTCTCGTCTATCGTTTCTACAACAGCCTCTTCACCCTCGGAACTGATTCCGTAGACTTCATTCTCACACATAAGTGAAATGCACTTTTTTCTGGCATATACGGTTTTATTGTTGATATCTGCCCTTATGGAATCTATCAAATTCTTTTTTTCTATGCCGACTATCTTTTTATCAAAAGCACCGTCATTTACCAGAGGGTCAAACAAAATGTCCGTAACAGTCTCCAGAGCGGCTGCCAGCATAGATTTCTTATCGGGTGTAAATGCACCGTTTAAAAATTTAATAGTTGCACCCGTCTGCTGAACATCTCCCCTTTTTGTGTTGAGAGAAGCAAAATCTGCACCGTAAAGTTCATAAAGCCTGTCATTTATTGCCTTGATGTCGGGCAATTTGCGACAGCCTGTCATAAGAACATTTATAAGCAATGTCCTGTACGAAGTGTAAACCTTATCAAGTCCCGCAGAAAACAGCATAGTTATCTTATCTGTCTTGAACTTGTCCGTCTTTATATAATGCAGCGTCACACCGCTGCATATATGTATGTGTTTTGCTTTATACAATATTTTTCACCTCTTGCGTATTTCAAACCCGACAACCCAGAAAAACGGTTATTTTTCTGTCTGTGGCGGGTTCGACTATTGGCACTACTGCTTAAAGAATATACGAAAAAACGAAGGTAATTTGTAGCAGCTTACTTTCATAAATTCATCTCCTAACAAAAAAGATAAAGAATGCCGACAGCAACTACAATAACGGCAAGTAAAATTGCAAGTATCCATGACGGTAAGATAAGCGAAAGCGCTATTCCGCCGCCGACACAAACTGCCGCTATACCAAGTAATCTTCTTTGATTGCATCCGAACATAACACACAGCCTCCTGCTGTCGACTATTTATATCTTATACTATGCAGCAGTGCCTGTACTTGTTTCTCAATAATTCTTTCTTTTCAAACTTTCCTCGTATATTTCTTTATAGCTTTCATATCTTGAGAGCGCTATCTCACCGTTCTCCACAGCAGTCTTAATTGCACAATCAGGCTCGTTTATATGCGCACAGTCATCAAAACGGCAACCTTCGTATTTCGAAAACTCCCTGAAAAGACCTGCTACTTCTGTTTTCGTCGCCCTCAGACATTCCTCATAACTTATATCGCCAAAACCCGGGGTATCGGCAATATATCCCCCAAATGCCTCAAAGAGCTCTACCCTTTTTGTCGTATGCTTACCTCTGGAAATCTTGCTGATTTCACCGATTTCAGCATCATCACAAAGACCGAGTGCTTTGAGTATACTTGATTTTCCGACACCCGAATTCCCGCCGAAAGCGCATATTTTAGAATCTATAAGTTCTTTTATCTTATCGCACCCTTCACCGCTGTGAGCGCATACGGTTAATGTCTCTATCTCCGCTTTCTTATATATGTCCTCAAGTTCTTTTGGTGACTTTATGTCTGTTTTATTGATAATTATTATCGGTCTTATGCCGTTTTCTTCACAGACTGCAATAAGCTTATCCGTCACATTCAGACTGGGGTCTGGGTCTGCCGTAGCCACAACAATAAACATTATGTCTATGTTAGCAATAGGCGGACGTATGAGTGCATTTTTCCGCGGTAATATTTCCTCTATAACACCGTCATCGCCCGTAAGCGATATTTTCACATTATCTCCGGGTAAGGGGGATATTTTGTTTTTTCGAAATATTCCCCTTGCCTTACAGAGATTTGTCGTGCTGTCGGTCTTTACATAATAATTACCTGACAGCGATTTTATAATTATTCCGTTCATATCAGTCAAAACTTACCGTTCCTGTAAATATCATCAGATTGAGTTCAGCTATCTTTACCTGCACTTCCTGAGTGCCTTTGCCTGTAAGAGATATTTCAACGGTTTCTTCACTCGGAGAGTGAACTTTACTGTAAACCTGTGTGCCGTTCAAATATGCCACTACGGTATACGAACTCTCATAATCAGGCAGTGAGACAGTTATCGTCTTTGTCTTTTCGGCTTCCTCTACGGGAGGAACGGGAATATCCGTACTTGTTGTACCCTTTGATACAGAAAGCGTAACTGTAGTGCCTTCTTCAACTTCCGTACCCTCAGTAATACTCTGCGCAACTACCGTTTCTGCCGGCTGAGAGGATTCAACCTCGGTAAATGTTGCCACAAGTCCGTTTTCACCGAGTATTACAGCCGCTTCATTCTTCGTCTTTCCGACGAGATACGGCATCAGAACAGTCTTTACCTCAACACCACTGCTGACGTAGATAGTTATTCTTGTATCCTTCGTTATCTTTGAGCCTGCTTCGGGCGACGTCCTGATAACATATCCTTCGGGAACGGTTTCACTTTCCTCTTCCTCTTTCATTCCAGAAAGGCCCATATTGCTGAGTTCTATAAGAGCTGCCCTGTATTCTTTATTTGTGAGATCAGGCACTCTCAAATCCTTAACACCAAGGCTGATGTATACTCTCAGATCGCTGCCTTTTTTAACAGTCTTTCCGTCATCGGGATCCTGTCTGACGATGATGCCTTCGTCATACTCATCACTGTATACTCTGCCCTCTTCTATGATGTTAAAATCGGCATATTCTTCGTTTTCAACTACATCTTCGTAATAAAGTCCCACAAGTTTCGGAACTTTAACATCAACAATTTCCTCGTTACTGTTTCCCATATTAAGAGCAAGGAGCGTTATGCAGAATACGATAAATGCAGTAAGCACCGCAGCAATCGCAACCATTCCCGGTATGGGGATTCTTTTTTTCTTTTTCCTGCCTGTATTCTTCATACCTGTCTCCTCCCGCTTTGCAGTACTTATATCCGCAGCAGCCATATACTTCTGATAAAAGCGGATAGACGGATTACGTTTGAGTTTTTCTATATCATCAAGAAATTCGTCAACACTCTGGAATCTGCTCAACGCTTCTTTCGATATTGCTTTCATTACAATCTCATCAAGTCCCTGGGGTATTTCAGGCACGATATTTTTAGGACTTACCGCATTATTCTGAAGTTGCATAACCGCCACCGATACAGGATTATCGTTGTCAAACGGCACCCTGCCCGTGAGCATTTCATACATCATTATTCCGACAGAATAAATGTCGCTTCTTTCATCAACAACTCCGCCCGATACCTGCTCAGGACTGATATAATGTACAGAGCCGATGGCTTTTTCGGTCATAGTATGAGTCTGAACATTAGTGAGTTTTGCTATACCGAAATCAGTAACTTTTATAGAACCGTCAGCCAGAAGCATTATGTTTTGCGGTTTGATGTCTCTGTGAACAACACCTCTGCTGTGTGCATGCTGTAAAGCCTTGAGCACCTGGGATATGAACATCGTTGTGTTTTCCCAACTTAGTTTACCCTCCTGCTCAATATACTCTTTAAGAGATATTCCGTTTATATATTCCATGACAATATAGTAAAGATCATCATTGAATCCAACATTATGTATTGTCACTATATTTTCGTGGTTAAGCATCGAAACAATTTTCGATTCAGTCTCAAATCTGCGACGGAACTGCGGATCTTCAAGAAATTCTTCTTTAAGAACTTTAACCGCAACCGTAATATTTTCAGCAAGGTCATATGCCCTGTAAACTACCGACATACCGCCGACGCCGACTATACTCTCAATTTTATACCTTCCGTTAATTATCTTCCCTCTGAGATCCGTCATATTAACCCTCCTCACTCATAGAGATAAGCAGAACTGTTATATTGTCATTTCCGCCTCTTTGTTTTGCCATTTCAACAAGTGTTTTGGAACACTCTCCCACATCTGTAGTGACGTCAAGTTCAAAAAGTATCTCACTTTCATCAAGCATATTGGTAAGCCCGTCCGAACAGAGCATAACTATACCGTCATCACTTAACTCAAATTCAAAAAAGTCAACATTAACACTGTCGTATGCGCCGACAGCCCTTGTAATTATGTTTCTGTTTGGATGATTTTTAGCATCCTCGGCAGTAATTTTACCCTCATCAACCAATTCCTGTACCATAGAATGGTCGTGGCTGATCTGCACCATTTTGTCTTGTGAAAAATAGTAAGCGCGGGAGTCACCAACGTTTGCAACAACACATTTACGTCCGACAACAAATGCCGCAACCGCAGTCGTGCCCATTCCTATATACGTTTCATCTTCCTTTGCCGATTTAATTATCTTATCATTTGCCTCTGTAACAGCCTTTGAAAAGACTTCTTTAAACTTTTCACAGTCCATATCATCAATTTTTTCAGAAACAAGAGAAAAAATTATATCTGCAGCATAACTGCTTGCGACTTTTCCTCCTCTGGGTCCGCCCATACCGTCACAGACAAGCCCGAAGCCTTTATTCCCTTTGACCGTATTCCTGAATGTGTCCTGATTTTCGGTGCGCACACATCCTATATCGGTAATACCGCATATTCTCACTCTATCACTTCCTTCTTTAAGCTTTGCCGTCTGAGCTGGCCGCACGAAGCATTTATATCTCCACCAAGTTTTCTTCGCACGGTTGCGGATATTCCTTGATTATTTATATAGTTTACAAATTCGTCTATTTTCTTTCTGTCGGGTTTTATAAACCCTCTCTCCTTAACCTCGTTTACCGGAATGATATTGACATGGGCAAGCATACCTTTTAAAAGTTTACACAGCTTTGCCGCATCGGACACACTGTCATTCACGCCCGATATAACGGCATATTCAAACGATATTCTTCTGCCTGTTGTCTTTATGTAGTCCTTACATGCCAAAATCAGTTCTTCTATCGGATACCTGCGATTTATCGGCATTATCTCGTCACGTTTTTTATTGTCTGTCGCATGAAGCGAAATTGATAACGTTATCGGCAGATTAAGCTCTGCAAGTTCGTAAATCTTCGGCACAACACCGCAAGTAGAGAGTGATATGTGCCTCATACCGATATTTAAACCGTTTTTGTCATTTATATTTTTCATAAACGAAACTACATTATCAAAATTGTCAAGCGGTTCACCTATTCCCATAAGAACGACACTGTCTATTCTTTTTCCCAGATCTTTCTGTGAGAAAATTATCTGATCAGCGATTTCTCCTGCCGAAAGCCTTCTAACCAAACCGCCTATCGTAGATGCACAGAATGCACACCCCATCTTACAGCCAACTTCAGTTGAAACGCAAATTGACGTACCGTGATTATATTCCATAACCACAGTTTCAACACATTCACCGTCAAGCATCTCATAGAGATACTTGACCGTTCCGTCTATTTCGGATACAAGTTTATTCTTAATTTTCGGATATGAGATGTATGAAACTTGTTTGAGTTTCTCTCTTGTCGTCTTTGACAAGTTAGTCATTTCATCAAAAGACGTAACCCCTCTGTAAAGCCACTCAAAGATTTGTTTTGCCCGAAACGACGGCTCACCAAGCTCCTTGATATAGTTTCCGAGTTCTTCAATTGTCATTGATTTGATATCGACTTTTTCCAAAACTATATCCTTTCAATTATTGCGGCATAAAAGCCGTCATTGTCGTCTGTCGGCAGATACAGTTTTTCATTTACAAGCCTGTATCCGCTGTTATTTTCAAGAAATGCTTTTACACATTCTTCATTTTCTTTTTTATTTATTGTACAGGTGGAATACAAAAGTTTTCCGCCTTTTTTAAGATACGTTGATGCGTTTTTCAGAATTTTGCCCTGAACGGCATACAAACCTTCGAAATCTGTTGTCTTCTTGTAGCGTATTTCAGGTTTTCGTGCAATAACACCAAGACCTGAACACGGCACATCGCAGATAATCTTATCAAACTTATCAATAAGTTTCTGATTACACACCGCAGCGTCACCCTGAGCAGTTTTTATTATGTCTATTCCCAGTCGTTTTGCACTTTTATCCAGTAAAGAAAGTTTATTTGCATGAAGATCAAAGGAAGCAATACTTCCCTTATTTTTCATCATAATTGCCGCCTTGAGACTCTTTCCGCCCGGTGCGGCACATATATCCGCAAGTGTATCATTTTCCTCAGGAGAGAGCATTTCAACCGCTTTTGATGAAGTGATATCCTGCACAAAAAACTCATTACTGTCATTTATCTTTTCTATAACAGAACTTTTAATTTCAACCGTTGTTTCATCAACTATCACTGCATCGTGTTTTTTTGCAAACTCCTGTACAGATATCACAAGCGTATTGACCGTTGCGTATATCTTTCTCGGCGTAAAGAATGAATTAAGTACATTTTTTGCTACTTCTTCACCGTACTGTGAAATAAGCATTTCACAAATACTTTCATCACAGGAGTATGTGACATCAGGTGTGTTTTCAACATCTGCCCCGCTCCTGACAAACGTGCGCAAAATTCCGTTAACAAGACCTGCTGCACCCCTGTTTACAAATTTCTTGCAAAGTTCAACACTTTCGTATACAGCAGCATTTTCAGGGACTTTATCCATATATTTAAGCTGATAAAGCCCCATTCGCAGTATGACAAGAACACTTTTGTCAAGCTTTGAAATGTTTTTGTTGTATAGTTTTGATATTATCGCATCAAGTGTGATAAGACGTGACAATACCCCGTATGTGAGATTTGTCACAAACGCCTTATCTCTGTCATCAAGATTTGCCTTCGACAAACTGCCTGACAGTTCAATATTTGAATAAGCACCGCTCTTTTCACATTTAAGCAGTATGTTATACGCCGTTATTCTGCTGTCAGTCATATCAGTCTCTTCTTCTGCTGCCGTTTACCAAAAGTATCATTCTTAAAAGATTCACAAGTGCAGCTGCAAGTGCCGCAACATATGTGAGTGCCGCCGCAGTAAGAACTTTCTTAACACCCTTTACTTCGTCATCATCCATAGTGCCCGACTCTGCAAGTGCAGTCACAGCACGTCTGCTTGCATTAAATTCAACAGGAAGCGTTACAAGCTGGAAAAATGCAATTGCAGAAAACGCAACAACGCCGATGTTTGCAATGGTAAGACCCAACGTTCCGTCTGAAAATGCCATAAGAAATATTCCTATCAGTATAAGAGGAACGGATATATTTGAAGCAATATTAGTCGTCTTAACTATCGCATGTCTGAGTCTGAGAGGACCATACGCCTTTGCATCCTGTACGGCGTGTCCCGCCTCATGTGCGGCAACACCGAGTGCCGCAACAGACGATTTGTCATATACTGGCTCCGAAAGATTTATTGTCTTTGTTTTCGGATCATAATGGTCGGTAAGCGAGCCTGCAGTTTTTCCGAATGCAACACCCCTTACATCATTTGATGCAAGAACCATTTCCGCTGCCTGTTTGCCTGTTTTTCCGTTGCGAGCAATAACATTACTGTACTTTTTGAAGGTAGAATTCACTTTATACTGAGCCCATACCGAAAAAATTGCTACTGCAAAAAACAGAATATAAAACAACGTCCAATTTGAACCGAAACCGTAATAAAAATATGGCATATTTATTCCTCCGTTAATATCGTAGTTTCATTTACGGGATTTCCCATAAGATAGAGTTTTGCCTCCATCTTCTTTGCGCCCTCACCCTGCACTACAGTTGCTATTACAGTTTTTCCGTCACCGCAGGCTATTTCAAGCCCGTCCTTCTTATCCGTCATCCATGCTGTGCCGGGAGATTTTTGTGTGTTATTTCCTTTTATCGCATTAAATATTTTTAACTTTTTACCCTCACGGTATGCAAAAGCAACCGGCCACGGATTAAGTCCGTGTATTAAATGCAACACATCATCGGCACACTTGTTAAAATCAATTACCGCCAGTTCCTTATTTAACATCGGTGCATAGGTTGCTTCACTATCATCCTGTTTTTCGGGCGTAATATCACCGGCAACAAGCGCTTCAAGCGTTTTCACGGTGAGTTCTGCGCCGATAGGCGCCAATCTTTCCATAAGCTCGCCATATGTTTCGTATTCACCGATTTTAACTTCTGCTTTTAAAAGCATATCGCCCTTATCCATTTGGGCACCCATAAGCATTGTTGTTACACCTGTAACCCCATCACCGTTTATGACCGCCCACTGAACAGGACCTGCACCTCTGTATTTCGGTAAAAGTGAGCCATGAACATTGACACAGCCGTACTTCGGGTACGAAAGCACGTAATCAGGAAGCAGTTTACCGTATGCGGCAACCACAATAACGTCGGGTCTATGATTATTAAGTGCTTCTTTCAGTTCACCGTTTTTAAGTGTCTCAAACTGATATACGGGTATGCCAAGTTCTGTCGCCGTAACCTTTACGGGAGGTGCGGTAAGCACCCTTTTTCGACCCACAGGCTTATCCGTCTGCGTAACAACTGCCGACACATCATATTCCGCCGCAAGTTTCCTTAATATCACCTCAGCAAAATCAGGTGTACCCATATACATTATGTTAAGTTTACTCATCATCTTCTCCGCCGGACATCATTTCTTCTACTTCCTCTTTAGAGAGTACTCGTCCTCTTTCAAGCATCAAATGACCGTCAAGATGGTCAAGTTCATGACATATTGCTCGTGCCATAAAGTCCTCTGCTTCTATCTCAAAAGGATTTCCGTTTCTGTCAAGCGCAGTAGCTTTTACTTTAAAAGGACGCTTGGTCATAACATATACTCCGGGAACAGAAAGACAGCCCTCAAGCTCCTCCTGCAAACCGTCAGCTTCCACGATTTTCGGATTTATCATTTCGATAAGTCCGTCACCTATGTCAATAACAACTATTCTTTTAAGTATGCCTATCTGCGGTGCAGCAAGTCCAACGCCGTCGGCATTATACATTGTGTCAGCCATATCATCCAAAAGCATATGAAGTCTTTCATCAAACTTATCGACTGTTCTGCACACCTTCGTAAGTGCTTCGTCACCTTTTTTTACTATTAATCTGATTGCCATAATTACCTCTCATATAATCATCTGGGGATCCATGTCACACACCAGTGTGACTGAAGAATTCTCCTTTTTAAAATTAACAACTTCTTCTCTTATTATCTGTCTTAACTGCAAAGTGTTCTTGCATTTAAGTAATATTCTGTATCTGTATTTACCCGAAATTTTAAGAAGTGCGGACGGGAGTGACGGGTATAAGATTACGTTCTTTACCCCGTTGTCAACAAAAGATTTTTGGAGCATTTTGCAAAATTTCTTTGCCCCGTCTGCTGTTATTTCTGCATCCGTTCCCGTTATTACAAACTGACAAATATCACAGTATGGCGGATAGGTCATCATCTTTCGGAAATCTATCTCACTTTTGTAAAAACTTCTGTAATCCTGCGTAGCCGCAAGAGATATTATTCTGTTTTCGGGATTGTATGTCTGTATAATAGCTTTCCCGCTTTTCTGTGCCCTGCCTGCCCTTCCGACTACCTGCGTCAGCATTGAAAAAGCATGCTCCGAACACCTGAAATCATCAGAGAAAAGCATCATATCGGCATTAAGCACACCTACAAGTGTGACATTCTCCATATCAAGACCTTTTGTAACCATCTGGGTGCCTATCAATATGTCATATTCACCCTTTGCAAAATCACCGAGAATTCTCTCGTGCGCCATTTTATAATTGGTGGTATCAAGATCCATTCGTACTGTGCGTGCGCTCGGAAAAAGCTTCTTTATTTCTTCATCTATTTTCTGTGTTCCTGCACCCAGGTAACGAATATTGCTTCCGCCGCATGTTGCACACTCGTGTTCAATTTCCCGAGTATGTCCGCAATAGTGACACATCAGCAGTTTATTCGCATTGTGATATGTCATTGATATACTGCAATTCGGACATGTGATTACAGTACCGCAGTCACCACAGCCTATAAAAGTATTGTAGCCTCTTCTGTTGTGAAACAGAATAATCTGTTCACCTTTTGCAAGAGTATCTGTTATCGCCGCCTTAAGTTCTTCACCGAAAAGTGATGAATTGCCGCCTTTAAGGCTTTTTGTCATATCCGACACAATAACTTCAGGCAATTTTGCGTTGCCGAATCTGTCGGGCAGTTCAAACAGTTTATAGCGTCCGCTTTTTGCCGCCGAATAACTCTCAACCGACGGAGTTGCCGATGAGAGAACCAGCAGACCTTTATTGTATGCTGTTCTGAATTTAGCAATATCTCTGGCATGATATCTTGGAGTCATATCTGATTTATATGTACCCTCATGCTCTTCATCCATTATTATGAGTGTCGTTTCGTCAAACGGTGCAAACACAGCTGACCTTGTCCCCAAAACAATCTTTGCAAGACCTTTTTTTGCACGTTTCCACTGATCATATCTCTCACCCATAGACATACCGCTGTGCAAAACCGCCACATTTTCACCGAAATACGCCGTCATTCTGTCAGTCAACTGAGGGGTGAGCGATATTTCAGGTACAAGCAATATCACATTACCGCCCTTTGACAGAGCATATTCAATCAGTTTGATGTATACAAGCGTTTTTCCGCTTCCGGTTACACCGTAAAGAAGCGCACACCCGGCATTTTTATCGTCATAAAGTTCTTTTAATCCGTCAAAAACACTTTTCTGACTGTCACTCAAAACGATTTCTTCTTTTTGCACAGTATGTTTTTTATCTTTGTAAGGATCGCGGTAAACTTCAATTTCGTATACAGAAACTATACACCTTTTTTCAAGGGTATCTATCACCGATCTGCTGACTCCTGCAAGATAGCAAAGTTCGTTAAAAGGCACTTTTTCAATACCTGTAAGTATGTCGATAACCTTTTCGTGTTTGCCTTTAATATTTGCCCCAAGCGACATAAGATATTGCTGAGCCTCATCGTAAGACACACATAATGATACTGCCTTTACAAATGCATCGTTACAGTTTGTACCGCAAACATATTCTATTTTCATCGCCCCGCACATTTCAAGCTTTGTAACGTCACTTGAAAAACGCTTTCGAAACTCATCAAGAGCGACACAGTTTTCTTTTAACAGATAGTCATAACACTTTTCAAGCTCAGAAGGTACGTCTGCACCTTTTACTGCATAGCAGTATTCTTCGCACTTTATCCTTGTCGCAACAGGAAGCATTGTTTTTATAGCATCGTATCTCGAACAGAAATACTTGTCACTGATATATTCTGCAAGCTTCCCGAGTTCGTCACTCAGCAGCGGTTCATCATCCGAAAACTGTTGTACGGTTTTAAGCGGAATATCACTTTGCTTGTCCGTAACACCGACAACAATACCGTTCCTTCCCCTGTTTCCCCGTCCGAAAGGCACAACAACTCTGACCCCGACCTTTGCTTTGTCGGAGTCGCAGGGTGCTACGGCATAGTCAAATATCTTGTCTGTGCCGAGATCTAACTTGTCAAGCACTATCTGGACTGTAAGCACGGTTATACCTTACTGTTCTTTAATTACAACTCTTTCACTGATAACATCGTCACTTGCAAGAATTACAGGACGTTCTGTAAGCTGAATCTTTTCTGCCTCAGCCTCCGACTGTATTTCTCTTGCTCTTTTAGCAATACCGATAACAAGTGAGTATCTTGTTATACCTGTTCCCTCGTATTTTTCAAGAAGTGATGTGAGTGTAGGTTTTTTCATTTTTGGAATCCTCCGTTGTATTTTAAATTTTAATTTATCACGTATACGTTGCCCGTTTCAAAAACGACAAGTTTGCCGTCATCGGACGCAAGTATTTTTTCAGTTGATGCAGAAACTTCCATTTCATCAGTCAGTTCACCGTCATAATTGTAAACCTTCAGACCTGCATCATCAACAACAAACACAAAATCATCGGTTTTATCGTAGCATTGCAGATTGCCGTCAACAGTGACTTTACCCGTTTCCACACCGTATGCATTGAACATATGAATATTACAACTCTTTCCGACAAGCTTACCGTCAAGAATTATGACAGAATTGTCATCCTGAGTAATATCATAGAATTTCAGATAGTTATTGCCGACAGACAGTATTTCCTCAGCCTCTTTACCGTCTTTTGATACATAGTATCCGTTTTGAGTAAGAATGTGTGTTCTTCCTCCGGCTTTCATGTCAACCGACAGTATAAGACCGTCAACACCTTCTATTCGTGATTTAACTTTTTCGGAATTCATACTGTAAATATTTACCGCCGAAAGTATTTCACCGAAACCGCCGTCATAAACCGCAACGGCAAGCTGTTTTCCGTCGTTGCTGACATCTGCATCCATCACATATTCGCTTGCAGAGTACACCTTATAAACCTCTTTAAAAGATGAACTGTATACCGTAACCACACCTCTGTAATTCTTCATTTTCGTAATCACAACAAGATGTCCGTCTTTGGTAAACCTTGCATTCAGGATACTGTCGTCAAACTGCTTGTAAAAAACTTCTTTGTATGAATTTGTAACATAAAGCTCATTACCGCCGCAATCATAAGCAAGTGTATATTTATCGTAACATTTAAGTACGGGGTTGTTTAAATTTACGTCCTTCTTAAATTCTGCTTTTGCACTGCTGTTAAACATAGTTATATCCCGATTTGTAAGTATGGCAATAAAACCGTCATACCAATCAGCCGGATTTGATGCACTGCTGTCATAACTGAGTTCAATATTCTGTGCAGATATGCCTTTGCCGAAAAAAGTATCTACCGTATTGAGCCACTTTATTATCTCTATTCTGTCCCGAAACATAAATACGACTACAGCAAATATTATGACACATACCGCAAAGACTATTTTCGCTGTGCGTTTTTTCTTTCTGACATTTCGTTTTCCCTCTTTGATGTCTATTATATTGTTTTTTTCTCTAGAGGTTCTATCTCTCATCTTTTGAAAAAACATCCTTTCCGTAGTCTACTTTTGCAAGAAACAGACCGTGTGCGGGTGCCGTAATCCCTGCCTTTTCTCTTATGCCCGATGCAATTATACTCGGTAAATCGTTTTCATCAATTTTACCGCCACCTATTTCAACAAGCGTGCCCGCTATTATGCGCACCATATTGTAAAGAAATCCGTCGGCAGTAATACTTATTTGCAAAATATCACCGCAGCACTCAACACGACAGTCAGAAACCGTTCTTATCGTATCCGTAACAGAACTTCCGCTTGCCATAAAGCCCTTAAAGTCATGCTTGCCGACAAAGCAGCCTGCTGCCCTTTTCATCTTATCGACGTCTATCGGGAATTTACAGTGCCAGCTATATCCGCTTTCAAAGGGATTATTATGTTTTCCGACGTATATACGGTAAATATATGTCTTTGACACAACGTCGTATCTGGGATGAAAATCCGCATCACATTCAGCAGCATTAATTACAGAAAGCTGTTTTGGCAGTACACTT
>JAZSCG010000156.1:0-3882 GCA_045602805.1 Feifaniaceae bacterium | reverse complement strand
AAGACCGTCCCTTACATCAGGCAGTGCACGGGCAACTATAACGCTCATTGCATAGTCGATAAAGCTCTTTTCCATTTCGGAGCGTATCTCAACATCAACTATGTGCTGATTTTTTAATATTTCTATCTGTTCCGGTTTCATTGTCAGTGCACCTCCTTATACGTCAAGATTTGTAACATATTTTGCATTTTCTTCAATGAACGCCCTTCTCGGTTCTACCTTTTCGCCCATAAGAATTGTAAATATCTCATCGGCTTCAACGGCATCTTCCATTGTAACTTTAAGAAGCGTTCTTGTTTCGGGATTCATTGTTGTGTCCCAAAGCTCCTGCGGATTCATTTCACCGAGACCTTTGTATCGAGCAATATCAACCTTTGCATTCGGGTCACCGCCCTTGAGTTCAAGTGAAATTGCATCCCTCTGCTCATCAGAGTATGCCTGACGCACTTCCTTGCCTCTTGTAAGTTTGTAAAGCGGAGGCTGTGCGATGTATATGTGTCCTTTTTCTATCATCTCACGCATAAAGCGGAAGAAGAATGTCAACAGAAGCGTTCTGATATGTGCACCGTCAACGTCGGCATCGGCCATAATAACGACTTTGCCGTAACGGATTTTCGAAATGTCAAATTCACTGCCTATACCTGCACCTATCGCAGTTATAACGGGAGTAAGTTTATCGTTGCCGTAAACCTTATCTGCCCTTGCTTTTTCAACGTTGAGCATTTTACCCCACAGAGGAAGAATAGCCTGATAGTTTGAATCACGTCCAAGCTTTGCGCTACCGCCCGCAGAATCACCCTCGACGATGTAAAGTTCTGTAAATTCAGCGTCTTTTTCATGACAGTCAGCAAGTTTGCCCGGCAGACCGCCGCCTGAAAGCGCACTTTTTCTCGTGGTTTCACGTGCTTTTCTCGCCGCTTCCCTCGCCCTGCTTGCAGTAAGTGCCTTATCAATAATTATCTTACCGACCGCCGGATTTTCTTCAAGAAAATCGGAAAGTTTTTCGTTTATCATCGAGTCAACAAGACTTCTCATCTCGGAGTTGCCGAGTTTAGTCTTTGTCTGACCTTCAAACTGAGGCTCATGCAGTTTTACTGAAATAATTGAACAAAGACCTTCTCTCACGTCTTCACCCGAGAGAGGCTTGTCATTTTCTTTCAGGAAGCCTCTTTTCTTCGCATAGGCATTGAGCACCCTTGTAAGAGCATTTCTAAAGCCCGTTTCATGCATACCGCCTTCGGTGGTATTTATGTTGTTTGCGAAGGAGAAAGATGTCTCTTCATAACTGTCGTTCCACTGAAGCGCCACTTCCGCAAAAGAATCGTTTTTTGAACCGCTTACGTAAATAACGTCCTGGTGAATAGCCTCTTTATTTCTGTTTAGATAGGTTACGAATTCTCTTATACCGCCTTCGTAGAGCATAGTTTTTTCCTTATGCTCTTCTTTTGGTCCCCTTAAATCACGGAGTGTTATTTTTATACCTCCGTTTAAGAATGCCTGTTCACGAAGTCTTTTGAGAAGTACATTATATTCAAATACAACTTCATCAAAAATCTGCGCATCGGGCTTGAACATAATTGTCGTTCCCGTTTCGTCACTCTTTCCCGATTCCTTTACCTGACCGTCGGGCACACCTCTCTTATACGACTGAGTATGTATCTTTCCGCCGTTTTTAACTTCAACCGTAAGCCATTCGGAGAGTGCGTTAACAACAGACGCGCCATCACCGTGAAGTCCGCCTGACACTTTTTATCCGTCACCGCCGAACTTACCGCCTGCATGAAGCACGGTAAAGACGACATCAATTGTATTGATGCCCATTTTCGGGTGCATACCTGAAGGTATTCCTCGACCGTTATCCGTGACTTTAATTATGTCACCCTCAAGTATATCTACTTCAATGTGACTGCAGTATCCCGCAAGCGCCTCGTCGATAGAGTTGTCCACAATCTCGTAAACAAGATGGTGAAGACCCCTCGCCGAAGTTGAACCGATATACATACCCGGTCTTTTTCTTACCGCTTCAAGCCCTTCCAGTACCTGAATCTGACTGTCATCGTAGACTTTGTCAACCTTAGTGCTGTTTTCCAATTCTTCCACGATTTTTCTCCTTACTATGTTAATTCTTCATTGTTTATTCTTTTTATGATAGTCTGCACCGATAACTGAGTTATGTAAACCTTGCTTTCTGTTACCACAAAACTTTTCGGTATATCATCCATTACTGTTTCAACCCTGCCTTCTCTCTGTGCTTTTTCAAGCAGCAGAGATGTGGCATTTTTCTGTGTATTCTTGGACACAGTGGTGTTATCCAAATCAAATATTCCTATTATATCTTTGTCGGAAATCACTCTGTCTCCACCGATATGAATGTACATTTTTTTCTTTATCCTGTATATTACAAAACTGTATTTATGTAAACTTTTAACACTCGGTTATCGTGCCGTTTTTTATGTTAAAAAACTTTACGTTGTCAATATTTTTATATCTTGCACGGTCACAGCCCGTTATTATAACCTGCCTGTCCGTTATTTTCTTTAAAATATACGTCTGTCTCGGTCTGTCAAGCTCACTGAGCATATCATCAAGAAGCATTACGGGTTGTTCGCCCGTCGTTTCAAAAACGAGATCCCCCTCTGCCATTTTGATTGACAGAACCGCACTTCTCTGCTGTCCCTGCGAACAAAACATTTTTGCCGACATTCCGTTGACGGTTACTTCCATATCATCTCTCTGCGGTCCCACAAGCGACATTCCTGCAGAAATTTCCTCAGTTTTCATATCCGATATTTCTTTTGCAAGAAAACTTCTCGTCGCTTCAAGCGAATAAAACTCATTTTCCTGTATCTGACCGCTGTGAACGTAGGATATTTTTAAATCTTCCTTACCGTTTGACAGTTCGGCATGATTTTTACGTGCTATTTCCCCGAGTTTTTTTATATAAGAATTCCTCATAAACATAAGGTAAGCACCGACGTTTGCCTGCTTTTCATTCCACACGTCAAGCGTCGCTTCAAGCTGAGGATATTTGTATATATCCTCCAGTAAAGCATTCTTTTGTGTAATTATTTTCTCATAATCCTCGGTTGCTTTTGCATATTTCGGCTTTAATACGGAAATTGCCTGATCTAAAAACCTTCTTCTCTCACCCGGTCCCTCTTTAATGAGATTTAAGTGTTCGGGTGCAAATAAAACGGTATAGAAATTTCCTGCCATATCCATATTTCTTTTTATCGGAATACCGTTTATTTTTGCTTCACGGCGTCGTTTATCCGAATAAAATATAATATCATACTCGTTATTTCTGTTTTCGGCAAAAAAAGTCATATTAAGTACGGCTTTTTCCTTATCGTGCATAACAAGTTCTTTATCCTTTGCAGGACGAAAACTTTTTCCCGATGTGAAAACGTATATACTTTCAAGAAGATTTGTCTTTCCCTGAGCATTTCTGCCGTAAAAAACGTTTACGCCGCCACTCAAGTCAAAACCTGTCTTCTCTATATTTCTAAAGTTTTCAAGATAGAGACTTACTACCTTCATCAGATAACCTCTATTGTTTCACCGTCAACCGTGACAGTATCACCGCTTCTTATCTTTTTACCGCGCATGGTACACACTTCACCGTTTACAGAAACTTCCCCTTCTCTTATCAGAATGTCCGCTACACCGCCGGTTGCTGCGACACCGCTGATCTTTAAAAGCTGATTTAATTTTATAAATTCGGTATCTATTTTAATATTCATTTATTCCTCTGTCTTTAAACTTACGGGAAGTATAAGGAATATGAACGAATCACCCTCGACAGGCTTTATCACCATAGGCGAAAGGCTGTTATTGAGTTCGATTTTAACCTGTTCTTCCCTTGAGTTTCTGAGTGCAACT
>JAZSCG010000155.1:0-2430 GCA_045602805.1 Feifaniaceae bacterium | reverse complement strand
AGCTCTGGTGGGGACATCAGATACCTGCATATTATTGCGATACCTGCGGTGAGATTGTTGTATCCAAAGATGAAGTAAAAACCTGTCCCAAGTGTTCAAAGCCTATGAGGGGAGACCCCGATACGCTTGATACATGGTTCTCATCTGCACTCTGGCCCTTCTCAACACTCGGCTGGCCCGAAGAAACGGAAGACTTAAAGTACTTCTATCCCACGAACACACTTGTAACGGGTTACGATATCATTCCGTTCTGGGTAATGCGAATGATGTTCTCGGGTATTGAACAGACAGGTCAGGTTCCGTTTGATACGGTGCTCATTCACGGTCTTGTACGTGATGCTCAGGGCAGAAAGATGAGTAAGTCACTCGGAAACGGTATTGACCCGCTTCTCATCATTGAACAGTACGGTGCGGATGCACTCAGATTTATGCTTGCAACGGGTAACTCACCCGGAAACGATATGAGATTTATCGATGAAAAGGTCGTTGCAGCAAGAAACTTTGCAAACAAGATATGGAATGCATCAAGATTTGTTCTTATGAATCTTGATATAGATGAAGTTTCACTTCCCGATGAACTGCTTCTTGAGGATAAATGGATTCTTTCACGTCTTAACAAGACGGTTAAGGAAGTCAATGAAAATCTTGAAAGATTTGAAATCGGTATTGCGGCAACTAAGATTTACGATTTTGCATGGGACGATTTCTGTGACTGGTATATCGAACTTGTAAAGCCCAGACTCTTTGAAACCAACACCAATGAGGCAACGAAGAAGTCTGCACAGCAGGTACTTCTCTACGTGCTTACGGATATTCTCAAGGCACTTCATCCGTTTATGCCGTTCATAACAGAAGAAATCTATCAGAATATACCTCATAATAAAGAATCGATAATGATTGACGACTATCCGGTATTCAGAAATGAACTTGTTTTTGATGCTGAAGAAGCGGAAATGAACAAGGTTATGGAACTTATCAAGGCGGTAAGAAACAGAAGAAGCGAGATGAATATTGCCCCCTCAAAGAAGGCACATCTCTACATTGAAACGGAGAATGCTAAGCTCTTTGAAAAGGGTAAGGGTTATTATGAAAGACTTGCATCTGCATCAGGCGTTACTGTAGGTAACAACTTTGATATCCAGAATGCTGTAACGATAGTTACTGACGGTGCAAAGACCTATATTCCGCTCTCAGAACTCGTTGACGTTTCTGCCGAACTTGACAGAATGGCTAAGGAAAAAGAAAAACTGCTTTCTGAAATTAAACGAGTAGACGGAATGCTTTCCAACGAAGGCTTCGTTTCTAAAGCGCCTGCGGCTAAAATTGAGGCTGAAAAGGCTAAGAAAGAAAAGTTTGTAGCAATGCTTGAAGCACTTGAAAAGAGCATTGAAGAACTTAAAAATATGTGAGGACTATGAATTACACAGAGGCACTTGAATTTATACACGGCAGAGATCGTTTTGGTGAATATAAGGGGCTTGACCGTATGAGAGAACTTATGGCTTCTCTCGGAAATCCGCAGGATGATTTGAAATTTATCCATGTTGCAGGAACAAACGGCAAGGGCAGTACGGTCAACCTCATTGCCTCGGCACTTCGTGTCGCAGGGTATAAGACGGGGATGTATATTTCACCTTTTGTTGAAGAATTCGGTGAAAGAATGCAGATAAACGGCAAAAACATACCCGATAATGACCTTGCGGACTTGACGGAAAAAGTAAAAAATGCAATTGACGTGCTGGACGCTAAAGGCACTTATCCGCCCGTGACTGAATTTGAAGCGGTAACGGCCGTTGCATTTTGTTACTATGCAAAGGAAAAGTGTGACGTAGTTGTTCTTGAAGTCGGACTCGGCGGCAGGTTTGATGCTACGAATATAATCAAAGAACCGCTTGTGTCGGTTATAACGTCAATTTCTCTTGACCATACTGCAGTTTTAGGTGATACCTATGCAAAAATTGCAGGGGAGAAGTGCGGAATAATCAAGGAAAACTGTCCGGTAGTACTCTATCCCATTCAGCAGAGTGATGTTTTGGAAGTTGTGGAAAAGAAATGCGATGAAATGAATGCATCTTTTGTTCTTCCCGACATATCCCTGATAAAAAATCTGAAAATGACTTCCGGCGGTGCGTCCTTTGATTATAAGAATGCAGATTTAACAGTTTCTCTTGCGGGAGTGCATCAGGTTTACAACGCCGTAACGGCATACGAAGCACTCAGCGTATTGCGTCAGAATGGTATGAAAATCGAAGATGAACATATTAAAGACGGGTTTTCCGAATGTCAGTTCTTTGGCAGGCTTTATAAACTGACGGACAACATTATTTTTGACGGTGCCCATAATCCTGACGGGATAGACGCTTTGAGTGACTATATCGACAGTTTTGTTGACGGTAATCTCATAGTAGTTATGGGAATGGTTAAGGATAA
>JAZSCG010000154.1:0-3789 GCA_045602805.1 Feifaniaceae bacterium | reverse complement strand
AAAGGAAGAATTATTATGAATACAGAAAATTTTAATGCAGTGAACGATGCACAGGGTGGAGTCGTGGACACCCACAGTACAGCGACTGATTCAGGCGTAGATGTAAATACAGGGGAAGTCGCCATTCCCCGTCAGAGCGCAGAAACAAACGCCGCTTTTGCGTCTATGAGACGCAGTATGCAACAGGCACAACGTGAAAAGAATGAGGCTATTATGGAGATTAACAGACTCAGAGGCGGGCAAAACGAAAATGCCGTAAGCATTAATGACAGAAACGTTGCCCATAATGCTGAGCTTACATCGCTTAAAGCCGAGCTTGAAGCCTACAAAAGCAGGGAGAGTGAGAGACAGTTTGCAGACGACCTTGCGGAAATTAAAAGAGAGTTTCCGACTGAAAATGCAGACAGCATTGACGAGCTTGGACTGACGTTTATTAAACTTCGGGCAAGCGGAGTTGACAATCTTACCGCTTACCGTGCCATTGCATCACAGCGACATATGCCTGCCGACATCGGCAGAGTCGGGGCAGATGCCTCACGGGGAGAAAGACTCTACTCATCGGAGGAGCTGGACTCCCTTTCAAAAGACCAGCTTAACAATCCGGGCGTTTTAAAGCTCGCAATGAAATCGATGAGAAAACTTAGATGAAGCTTTAGCTTCATCGGCGATATGAATTCCTGACGGAATTCGCGATATATCTTCGATGCGATATATCCCTTTGGAATGCGATATGTTGCTTCGCAACGATATGGTAGAAATTCCGTCGGAATTTCAATTGGATTGCGGTGCAGCATTTATGATGCACCGAAAAAAGAAATTAAAAGAAGAAAAAGAAAGGAGACGCAAGCGATTTATATGCGCTTGCAACGACGACAAATGGCATACGAATTATTTAAACCAAAAATATGGAGCAAATTTATTGAGCAGACACTCGGAAAGTACACAGTTTTTGAGGATGACTGCAACTACAGATTCAAGGGCGAGGTAGGCAAGGGAAAGACGGTTAAGATTCTCGGTGTTACACGCCCCTCAATAGGCGATTACACGGGTGAAAAGATTGCTGACCCCGAAGTTTTTGACGGTGTGGAGCAGGAGCTCAAAATCGACCAGGCAAAGTACTTTAACTTTATGATTGACGACGTCGACGAGGCACAGTGTCAGGAGGGCGTTATGGAGGCATTCATTGAAGAGGCCTCAAAGGCAATGGCGGAATGCCGTGATTCATACATCGCAGAGATTATCGCTAAGGGTGCTGACGAGGATATGATATCCGAAGAATACTCCCTTGCCGGCATGGATAAGACCGCAGTTAAGGCGGCTATCGACAAGGGCATTCAGAAGCTCTGGGAAAACGGCGTTTCACAGAAGGATGACATTACAGTTTACTTAAATCCTGCTATGTACCTTCTTTTCCAGGAGTATATCACCGAAACCAAGACCGACAACGATAAGGCTATCGAAACGGGTATTCTCGGCAACTATGCGGGTGCTAAGGTCAAGATGTCAAACAACTTCTACAAGGGTGAAGACGGTGCTGAATGTCTTTTCATCAAGACAAAGAAGGCGGTTGCGTTTGCAAGCGGTATTGATGAAACAGAGGCTTACAGACCCGAAGGTCTTTTCTCTGATGCAATCAAGGGCCTCAACACATACGGCGGTAAGGTCATCAGACCCCGTGAGCTTTATATTATAAAAGTGGCGTAAATCAAAGGGAGGGGGATTTCTCCTCCCTTAATTTCAGTACGAGTGGAGGAAATTATATGAATTTAGCACAGGCTAAAAAAAAGGTCTACGCTCTGCTTGACGAGTACTCGGTGGGCGGCGAGGTAGAGCTTGATAAGGATATAGAAATACGACTGGGCTGTCTTTTTGATATGTGCCAGAAGAATTTAGCATCCCTTGCACCGATACGCAGGATGATAGACGTCACAGAGGGTGAGTTTACACCCGGCGGCAAAATAGTAAAGGTTCTTGCTGTGTATAATGTGGCGGGTGAGCGAATATATCCGAAAATGATTGGTGATACATTTATCATTGAAGATAATGCAAGGCTTGACGTTCTTACACTTCCCAAAGACATAACCGATGAAACGCCCGATACATATGAATTTGAAATAAAAGAAGCGCTTGCCGAGTGTATGCCCTACTGGGTGGCGGCATCTCTGAGCGTGGTTGATATGGTGACTTCACCCTCAAATCTGATGTCACAGTTTAACACAATGGTGGCATCCGCAATAAAGGCTTCGTCACCTTATGCGGGGACGGTGAACGTTATATGAGAAGAACGAAATACACACCTATGAAGGGTGCAGACTTTACAAACGAGCCTGCGCTTGTCGACAACGACAGAGCACCGATATGTGAAAACATCATCCCCGACGGTGCGGGCTATCCCGAAAAGCGACCGGGATACCGAAAACTTCGTGAATACGAGGGCAAAATCTACGGACTGCACAAGTACACCTTCGGCGGTGTAACAAAAATGCTCGTACACGAGGGGACGAGGCTCTGGATAGACGGTGCGAAGGAGCCACTCTGCGAGGACATGGCAGAAAATGTGAGCAGGTCCTATCAGAACGAGGGCGACCTCATTATTTTAGACGGGCAGAATTACCGTGTTTACAGCGAAAAGAATCTTGAAAAGCTCGGTATACCGTTTATTGTACCTCAGACGGAGGGGGCTGTTCTCTCTCATAACGGTTGTACGAATGTTATTGCGGTATACGAGCAGTTTACGGGAACCGAAAAAAAGACCTGGCAGACTTATGAAGAAATGACGGATGCAACGGAAATTACGTCCCCTGCAGATAAAACCGTTTTTAAAATGGAAGATTTCGGCTGGTATACGTGGGTTATAAAATATACCGACGGTGATGGTAATACTGCACAGAAGGGCTTTACCTTCCATTCTGTTATCAATGAGGACGTGACGGGTAAGAGCCTGCGTATGTACAAAGAAGAGGGTGCAAACGTTGCGGTACTTCATATAGATGAAACCGTTTACAACAGAAGCAACTATGTGTGTAGTTGTGAATGGGGATATATCGGCGAAGAAGATAAAGAATACACAAGTAGTTTACACGCTCTTTCGGGAGCAACTGACGTCAACAAAATATACCAATATGCATGGAGCGGTTTGAAAATATATATGCCTAAGGAGGGCTTTTACAGGTTCGTTGTTACACTTGACTATACACGTTATCCCTATACTAAGAATATATATATATATACTTTTTATGCAAGTGAATCGGATTACGCATACCGTCTTTGCAATTCCGCCTTTGACGGCATCGACTCTGTAAAAAGCGGAGGTACGCATACAGACGGCGGGATATATATTCCTACAACGACAATAGGGAATATCGCTATGGTCAGTGATAATAGCGGTGGAGTACCTTCTATGACGGGTAGTGCATATGAACTTGTAAATAAACTGACAAAATTCCGCAGAATGACGGTGCTTGGAGTTGATACCAATTACAATTATGTGTCGGTCTGTCTTGACGATAATTACAGCGGAGCCATGACAGGTGACCTTTTTTGCGAGGCCTTTAGTGGTAGGTATTACAAAAGTGCAAAGGCAATCGTATTTGTGAACGGGAAGAGGTATAACGTCGCAATACAGGTTGACCCCGAAAAAGATCAACCTGTAGGTGGTGGAACTGTGCACACCATGCCGGAGCTTGCAAAGATGGGATTTAATTGCCTGATTCACCGGAAAAATGGGCTGGTTATGTACGGTATTAACACGGCACCGTCGGTTGTCGGCAGAGATAATATTGGAATATA
>JAZSCG010000153.1:0-9062 GCA_045602805.1 Feifaniaceae bacterium | reverse complement strand
TAAAGAAGTGCCATAACGGGAACGAGCTTTTCGGTGACAGAAGCGATACGCTGAATACCGCCAAGGAAAATGAAGATGCAGATAACTGCAACGATTGTACCGATTACCCATGTGGGCACACCGAAAGCAGTTTTCATTGAGCCTGCAATTGAGTTTGACTGAACCATTGAACCCATGAAACCAAGTGCAAGTGTTGCAGCAACGGCAAAGAACGTAGCAAGGAACTTGCCGAATCTGCCCTTGAATGCAGTTTTGATGTAGTATACGGGACCGCCGTCTACAGAACCGTCTTCATTGACGATACGTGTTCTCTGCGCAAGTGTTGCTTCGGCGTAGATTGTTGCCATACCGAAGAATGCGATAACCCACATCCAGAAAATAGCACCGGGACCGCCGATGAGAATAGCACCGCAGGCACCTACGATGTTACCTGTACCGACCTGTGCCGCAATAGCGGTTGCAAGTGCCTGAAATGATGTAAGACCACTCTTGTTCTTGCCGCCTTTAAAAGTAAAGTTGCCAAAAACCTTTTTCACACCTTCACCAAAGCATCTTACCTGAACGAAACGTGTGCGAATCGTAAAGTAAAGACCTACGCCTACGAGAAGTGCTATCAGAATATAGTCTGACAGGTAGGCATTGAGTTTTGCCACAACATTAAGTGCGGCTGCCTGGAATTGTGCCATAATTTTTACCCTCCGTAAAAAAATAAAAGTTGCCCTTTTTTAAGGCAACCCTGAAGAAAAATAAGCAGATAACCCTATGATAATAAGGTTATTATACCTGCTCCGTCTGTTTGCCTGAGAGATTCGGCGTTTCCGCCTTGCACCTTCGGCACTCAATTTAATGAGATTCTCCAGAGCCCCCTCCGTACCCGGTTTTTCGCAATTCCGGACACTTCAAAGGAAATATTGTTGAAATGATAGCATATTTGAAATTTTTTGTCAACATATTTATTTTTAATATGATAGAATTCTTTTGTGCAAGTCAGGGGTTATTGATTTTTTCTTGCATATAAATTAAAATGGTTACACAACCACACACAAGAAAGGTGTTAATATGAAAATTTTATTTGTCTGCCTCGGAAATATATGCAGAAGTCCGATGGCGGAATTTGTTATGAAGGATTTAGTGCGTAAAGAGGGTACCGAAAGCCTTTTTGAAATAGCATCGGGTGCAACGAGCTCTGAACAGGTGGGAAATCCCGTATATCCCAACGTGAAAAAGTTACTCACCGAGCACGGTATAGACTGCTCGGCAAAGAGGGCATATCAGTTGCAGGCGCAGGATTACGATAAATACGATATGCTCATCTGTATGGATGAAAACAATCTTAAGAATATGAAGCGTATCTGCGGTGAGGATAAAGAGGGTAAAATGCATCTTCTTATGGAGTTTACGGGAAGTAATGCAGGCGTTGCAGACCCGTGGTATACCCGTGATTTTGACACGGCATGGAATGATATAAACAAGGGTTGCAGGGCACTTTATAATCATATAATGGAGAATAAAGCGTGAAAAACATTATACTTATAGGTATGCCGGGGGCAGGCAAAAGCACCGTAGGTGTGGTGCTTGCCAAAATGCTGTGCAAGGAGTTTTTTGATACGGATTTACTAATCCAGCAGAGAGAAGGAAAAAAACTCTCGGAGATAATTGATTTAGTCGGGGCAGATGGTTTTAAAGACCTTGAGGGTGAAGTATGCTCACAGTTTAATGAACAAAACTGTGTCGTTGCAACGGGCGGGTCAGCCGTTTACAGCGAAAAAGGTATGGCAAACCTCAAAAAAAATGCTGTTTGCATATATCTTAAAGCGGATTATGAAACGTTAACCTCCCGACTCGGTGATTTGTCGAAAAGAGGCGTGGTTTTTGAAAAGGGGCAGACGCTTGCCGATATACTGGCGGAGAGGACACCGATTTATGAAAAATATGCCGACGTTACGGTGGACGTTTCACACGGCAGTATAGAGCAGACGCTTGATACGATAATAAAGATAAAAGAGTGGGAATAACCCACTCTTTATTTATTCTCTCAATGCAAATTAACTGTCAATAATTATATGCTCCTTGAATACGGGTTTACCGAAATAGTTCAGGGTGAAGGTAAAACGCTCCGTCTGTGTAACGGAAAAGCCTGCGTTACTGCCGTTTCTGAAATTGTTCACAGCCTCTTCGCTTGGAATGTAGCCGTCATCGGACGCATAAGAGTCGAGTGTGACTTCGTGGTATTGGATGCCGTTTTTGGTATAGGTTGCATATTCTAACGGTCGGTAAAGAGGAAACTCACGCAAACTTTCGGGATAGGCGGTGTATTTTTCACCGTCAAAATCCCACGCCTTACGCATAGACAGATGATTGAGCGAGGGTACGCCGAAATGCTCCAGCACGACGTCGTCGATATATTCTCGGCTCATGGTGCCTTTCTGGTCGCCCCAGTTTTCGAGATTTATTGCAAAAGCAAAATAGAGATATTCGGGGCTGTCCACAGGTGCTTTTCCTTCTTCAAAGAATGGAATATAGTCGAAACGGTACTCTCTTGCTAAATCGAAGAAGTAGGTGTTCATATCGGACGTTACGGGCAGGGTAAAGGCTTCGCCCACCTCTTTTTCGGGAATGAACAACGTAACAAGCAGTCCTGCAATGACAAGAATTAAGGCAATTACAACAGAAATAAGCCTTTTTGAAATGCCTTTCTTTACGGCAGGCGTGTCGTCACCTCGTATAAGCCAGTCGAGAGAAACGTCAAATATATCACATATTTCAATCAGCTTGTCTGTTTCGGGGTATGCCTGCCCCGTTTCCCATTTTGATACAGACTGTCTGGATACGCCCAGTTTTTCAGCAAATCCCTCCTGTGACAGTTCGGATTTCTGACGAATGGATAAAATTCTTTCACAAAAAGTCATACTATCGCCTCCTTTGATTTTATGGTAACAAAGTTTTGAAAAATACGCTACATATTTTGAGTAGAAAAATGTAAACCGTGGGTTGCACCTGATTGCAACCCACGGTTAATCCTTAAGAGAACACGACCCTATGCCTTGTTTAAGTTTTCACGCAAAAGCCTGTACGCCGTTGCGGCAAGCGGAACGCCGAGAAGCATACCCAAAACACCCATAAGACCGCCGCCGATTGTTACTGCGGCAAGCACCCATATACTGGGAAGCCCGAGTGACGAACCGACAACCTTGGGATATATGATATTTCCTTCAAGCTGTTGCAGTACCACTATAAAAATGATGAATATCAGCGCTTTGATGGGGGATACCGTCAGTATCATAAATGCACCTATTGCAGCACCGATAAAAGCACCTGCAATCGGAATAAGTGCTGTAAATGCGACGAGCGCACCTATCATTGAGGCATAGGGCATACGCAAAATCAGCATACCCACGGTACACAGCAGACCGAGAATAAGCGCCTCTGTGCACTGTCCCACTATAAAGCGTCTGAAGCAATCGTTCATAACGGAAAGTGTATAAATGACTTTGTCGTATAATTTTGTTTTCATATACCGCTTCATAACACGGTTAAACTGCATTTTGAGCGTATCCTTGCTCATAAGAATATATATGGCAAAGATAAAGGCAATAAGTGAAGTCGCAATTCCGGAAAATACGGAAGAAACGGTGCCAACCACGATATCGGTTACGCTGCCGATACCTGATATAACGACGTTTGCTATCTGGCCTATCCTTGACTGCCAGTCAATCGAGGCAAGCGTGTCCGTAATGCTGGAGGGCAGAATTTTCGAGTTCTCAATCCAGGAAACAAAAGTGTTGAACGCATCGGGAAGTTCTGCAAACAACAACTGTATGCAGGAGCTCAGCTGCGGAACAACAAGGACGATCACAAGAGAAATAACCGCTATCAACGTAATTATTGCGGCGATCATACAAACGGGCCTGCGACTCTTGCTGACAGCTACTTTTTTTGACTTACTAAAGTAGTGCTTTTCATAAAACTTCATAAGCAGGTTGATAAAATATGCTATAACACAGCCTATGATGAGCGGGGAGGCAGCACCAACCAAAGATGAAACCAGACCTGCAAATGCAGACCAGTAATTGATGCAGAGATACAAAACAAATATACTGAAGCCTATTTTAAAACAGTTTTTCCATTCGATTTTCATACTGTCACTCCTTTTGTGATTATAATACCAAAATAAGAAAAATTCCGCAATACCGTGTACTGCGGAATTTACAATTAGGACAATAATGTTCTGTCTGACAGGCTTCCGCCTCGTTCGGTAAAGAATTTCACAAGGTCGGAGGGTGTCATATTTTCTCTCTCTTCACCCGATACATCAAGCACGAGCCTGCCCGAATCCATCATTATCGTTCTGTTTCCGTAGGAGAGGGCATTTTTCATATCATGGGTTATCATGAGTGCGGTTATGTTGTCTTTTGAAACAATATCCTTTGTTATTTTGAGAACTTTTTGTGCTGCCGAAGGGTCAAGCGCTGCCGTATGTTCGTCTAGCAAAAGCAGTTTGGGACGTGCAAGTGCTGCCATAAGAAGGGAAGCCGCCTGTCTCTGACCGCCAGAAAGAAGTCCCATTTTGGTTTTCATTCTGTCCTCAAGCCCAAGGTCAAGCTGAGCAAGTGCTTCACGGAATACGGCGGTATCTCTTTTGTTCACTGCAAAAAAGGATTTTGATGCCTTGCGTGTATATGCGAGTGCAAGATTTTCTTCAATAGTCATATTAGGTGCGGTGCCTCGCAGAGGATTCTGGTAAAGACAACTTATGTTGAGTGCCCTTTTATAATCCTTGTCAAAGGTTATATCCTGCCCGTCAAGTATTATCCTGCCGTTGTCGGTTATGAAATTGCCGAGAATTGCATTGAAAAGTGTTGATTTCCCTGCACCGTTAGAGCCGAGTATGGTTATGAAGTCTCCGGGGGCAACTTCGAGAGAAAAGTCATCAAGAGCAACTTTCTCATTAATTGTGCCTTTTTCGAATTTTTTGGTTAAGTTTATAAGAGATAAGGAACTGCTCATTTGGTTGCGCCCCCTTTTCTTAATCTGCGATTCTTTGCTTCTGCTATTTTTGACTTTGCCACTGGTATCGACAGGGCGAGCACTACAATAAGAGCAGAGAGCAGTTTTACTGTGTAACTCGGCATATTTATCTTATATGCAAGCTGAATGATTATTCTGTAAATGACTGAGCCGACTGCAGCAGAAATAAGCCCGATTGTCACACCCCGTTTTCCGAATATCACCTGCCCGATTATAACAGCGGCAAGACCCATTACAAGCATACCTGTTCCGCTGTTTAAATCGGCAAACTTCTGTTGCTGACACAACAGGGCACCTGACAGACCGACGAGTGCGTTTGCCATAACTATACCTGCTATTCTCGTTGCATCGGCATTTATCGACGATGAGCGTACCATCATTTCGTTGTCACCCGTTGCACGGATTGCAATGCCCGGTCTTGTTTTAAAGAAAACCGCAAGTACCGCACACAGCAGAATTATGATAAATAAGGTTATGATTGAAACACTCAGCTCGGGATTATTAAGCTTTTTTATCAGTGTGGAAAAAACGGTAGGACTTGTGTTATATACGGTTGCACCTGCTTCGTTTACGGTTTCGTATTGCAGATACCTGTTCGACTGTCCGCCGAGCACCATATAATTGACCGTATAGAGTGCTGTCATTGTAAGAATACCCGACAGAATGGGATTAATATGCATTTTCGTCTGTAAAAGACCTGTCACCAGACCTGCAAGTGCACCTGCCGCCATACCTGCAAAAAGTGCAAGTACGGGGTGTCCGCTTATTGTGACAACGGCACAGACCGTCATACCGAACACGAGACTGCCGTCAACCGTAAGGTCGGCTGTGTCAAGTATCGAAAAAACTATAAAAATGCCGAGTGCAAGAGGCGCATATATAAGCCCCTGCATTATTGCTGATACAGCGAGGTTCAGATAAATCATCTTTATTCTCCGAAATGGTTTGTACCGTCTGTCTCTACAAGCACGGTGAATGTTGCAAGCGTTGCTTCGGGGAGTGTAATGCCTATTTTGTCGGTTGCCTGAAGATTGACAAATCTTGTGCAGTCTTTGAGTGTTTCATACGGAATTTCCGAGGGGGCTTTTCCGCCGGCAATATCAAGCACCATCTGTGCAACCTGCTTGCCAATCTGCACATAATTTACGCCTGTTGTTGCAAAACCGCCGTCGGCAACCATTGAGTCGGCACCGCAGTATATCGGAATTCCTGCACCGTAGGCAATATCTGTGTATAACGGCATTGATGATGCAATGGTATTGTCTGTATTTGTATAGAAAGCATCAATGCCTTTTGAGATGAGAGACTGTGCAGCGGTCTGCAGGTCTGAAGGGTCGCTTATGGTAGCTTCCTCATACATTATGCCGTGACTGTCGCAATAGTTTTTTATGTCATTCATTGCTGAAACGGAATTCGTTTCACTTGAAGTGTAGAGAAGACCTATTTTGTCACAGTCAGGCTGTACAGTGCGTATGAGAGCGATTGTTTCTTCGGGTGGGATGTAATCCGACACACCTGTGATGTTTTCGCAACCGTCACCCGTAAGGCCTGCTGCCACGGGGTCTGTGACTGCCGCAAAAACTATCGGCGTATTTGTGCCTTCAAACACCGTTTTTGCCGCCGTCGCAATAGGTGTTGCGATAGGTACGATAATATCAACACCCTGAGCCTTGTAATTTGAAACAATTGTGGTGAAAGCAGAACTGTCGTTGTTGGCGTCTGCCGTTTCGACAACAATGTCGAGACCCGAATTTTCAAGCTCACTCTTGATAGTATCCCTTATCTGGTTGAGCGATGTGTGACTCAGAGGCTGAACTATGGCAACTGTAATTTTGCCGTCCTCTGCCTGATTTGTGCATCCGCAGAACGCAAATACAAGTGCGATAGCAAGTGCCAATGCTAAAAACTTTTTCATAATATTTTCTTCCTTTCGAAGTTATTTAATATAATAGGTCGCAAAATAAACAAATAGTATATAGGGTTCGCTCAGAAAAATTTGTGGCATTTGGGTGCGGAGGGGTGCAGACAGGCTTTGTGCCTTTCAATACCCCGACAAACCCGAAGGACGCAGGTTTTGCGAGCGAAAACATATACAACTTTTTTTGTTTTGCGACAAAATAAAAAAGCCCTTGGTGCAAAAAATGCATCAAGGGCGAATAAATCCGCGGTGCCACCTTGCTTTAGTTCGTAACGAACCCTCATCGGAATACAGAAATATCCCTGACAACTGACGTGTGTCTGACGTCGGCGCATTTAACGCCACCCTCGGCAGGCCATATTACTCAGCTTCCGACACGGGAATCACACCATAACCCGCTCTCTTTCGACGGAACATCTGCCTTTTCTCTGCCTCATCGGTTTTTCTGTATTCTAGCACCGTCAAAAGCCCTTGTCAACACTTTTTTCTAAAAACGAACGGTTACATATTATAGTATATATATTTATACTTGACATTTTAGTTATAATAATGTAAAAATATATTGACTGTAATAATAAATAAGGAGGAAGAACAATGCCTGAAATTAAGTTTGATGTTGTAAAAGAACTTGGTGTTATATCTGAAAATCCCAAGAACGGCTGGTCGAGAGAACTTAATCTTGTAAGCTGGAATGACAGAGAGCCGAAGTACGAGCTTCGTGACTGGTCGGCAGATAAGAGCAAGATGAACAAAGGTTTTTCTATGACGGCTGATGAGGTTAAGACACTCAGAGATATTCTTAACAAAATTGATTTATAAAACAAAAATGCAGGCTTATATTGATGGCCTGCATTATTTGCCACAGTTACGGGGATAATAAAGTCCCTACATTATATATATAGGAGAAACCGTGAATAACAGAAAACAATCCGCAAGGAAAAGAAAATTCTATATCGGCGTCATATTAACCGTTATCATAATAGTTCTGTCGGGCTATGTCGGATATAAGGCGGCATACCTTGTTGCAGGGTGGAGCAATATGGTCGCCACAACCGATGAAACTGATGAGGTTATAGAGGATACTCAGTTCAATGTGCTTCTTGTCGGCATAGATAAGGTCAGCGAATCGACGGACGTTCTTATGCTGCTTAATGTCGACACCGAGAATCTTACCGTTAATATGTCGTCTATCTACCGTGATACCCGTGTAAATTATAACGGATATTACTGCAAAATAAATTCCGTATACAAAAGGGCGAAGCGTGATATCGGCGAAACGATAAAAGCGGTCAAGGAAATCACGGGGGCTCCCGTAAACTACTACGTTATGGTGGACCTTGAGGGGTTTGAGCATATAATTGACGAACTTGGCGGTGTGGACTTCTACGTTCCGCAGGATATGTATTATGTCGACTCTGTACAGAATCTCTACATTGATCTTAAAGAGGGGCAGCAGCATCTTGACGGTGATGAAGCAATGCAGCTTGTGCGTTTCAGAAAGTATCTGCAGGGTGACGTGCAGAGGGCGAATGTTCAGCAGGACTTCATAACTGCGCTTATCGAGCAGAAATTAAATGCCAAAACGATAGCAAAAGCACCGGAACTTTTCTATGAATTTTCCGATTATATAAAAACGAATGTGACAGCAGGCGTAATCACATCAAATCTTAAACTCTTCAAGAAAATGCAGGACTGTGCGATAACTCACTATGAGATGCCGGGCGAAGGTAACTATGTCGGAAATGTCTCCTACTTCCTGCAGTACGAAGATGAGATATACGATATGTATGCTCAGTACTTTATGGGTGAGGGTGCTCCGAAGGTGAGAATATATACCGATTATGACAGGGCAGGTTGGCCTGCGGGATGGACTCATTCCATATCTTAAAATTTTTAAAAAAAGTTGTTGACAAACACAATCAAAGTTGCTATACTATCAAAGTCGCTTGTCGGAAGGCGGGCGACTTTGAATATATTTCACCGAACGAAAAAAGGTTATAAGAAAAGGAAAAAAGTACTTGACAAAGCCGAATAAGTTTGGTAGAATAATAAAGCTGTCCCTTGAGAGAGGGGAAAGCGACTGTACCTTGAAAATTAAACAACGAACTTTAAGAAA
>JAZSCG010000152.1:0-3058 GCA_045602805.1 Feifaniaceae bacterium | reverse complement strand
AAAACTACAGGCTATCGCTTTTACGACGAAAAATCTTTTCTTCGTATGCAAGAGATTCTCTTTTACCGTGAACTTGACTTTTCCTTAAAGCGCATTGAAGAGATTTTGTCATCCCCGAATTATGACAAAAGCAAGGCACTGAACGAGCAAAAACAACTTCTCACACTCAAAAAAGAGCGACTGGAACGATTGATTTCTTCCATTGACGATGCAATGAAAGGAGCGAATGTTATGAGCGCATTTGATAACAGCGAATTTGAAACCTATAAGGCTGAAGCCAGAGAAAAATGGGGCAAAACGGATGCATACAAGGAACATGCAGAACGGACTAAGAACTACTCCAAGCAGAAGTGGAATGACCTTGCCGAGGGAATGGACCACATTATGGCAGAATTTGCACTCTGCATGAGAAAGGACGAAAGTCCTGATTCCACTGAAGCACAAAACCTTGTAAAAATGCTGCAGAACCATATCACCGAGAATTACTATCTTTGTACAAACGAAATACTGGCAAGTCTCGCTCAGATGTATGTATCGGACGAGCGCTTTACAAACAACATTGATAAGCACGCTGACGGTACTGCTACGTTTATCTGTGAAGCAATTGCGGTGTATTGCAGTAAGTAAATTCCAATTTGTCGGACAGATTGGGGTCAAAATTAAACAGCAGTGCAATTATAAATTGCGCTGCTGTTTTTCGTATTTTAAGGGCGAAACGCCCGTATGCTTTTTGAAGGATCTCGAAAAATCGTAGATGTTTAAATAACCCAGTGATTCAGCTATATTGGTAAGACTGCCGTGATCGCTCCTGAGCATTTCTTTTGCTTTTTTTATGCGAAGTTCATGCACGTAGGCTATTGGTGAAGTGCCCATAATTTCGGTAAATAATTTTCGAAAATAAACGGTTGATATGTTGCAAAGACCTGCAAGCTCCTCATTTTTGACAGGCTTGTCATAGTTTTTAGCAATGTAATCTATGGCGGGGGTAAGTTTGCCGAGTTTTTCGGAAGGGAAATATTTTTTCTGTACCGATTGAACGAGCAACAAAAGAATGGAATACACGTCACGTATGCTTTCTGCCCTGTACATCTGCGTTTTTAAGGTTCTTTTGTATTCAAGTTCTCTGAAAAGTTTTAAAAACTTCTCGCCGTTCGGAACGGAAAAACGGAAAATATCATCGCAGACACTTTCGCTTTGGAATTCTATAATTGAAAAGTGCCCCGACTGCGTACAGTGCCATTCGTACGAGCACCCTTTCGGCAAAATGACGAGATTGTTCATATCGGAGAGGTAATTTTTCCCCTTCGATATATACACGGTTTCACCCTCGTGCTTGATTACAAGTGCCCAGTTTTGTCGGTGGTTTCTTTGGGTTTTCACACTTTTTTCGCTATACATGGTAGTTGCAGATATAACTTTGGTAATAATCAAATCTGATAAAATATCCAAATTCACTTGTACCACTCCTCGTTCTTATTGTAAAATAAGGAGAATAATCTGTCAAGAATTGAGTATCAAATTTGATAAAAAACATCATATTTGATATTTTATTCCGGATTGCTTTTCTGTATAATGGGGGCAAGAGGTGATTTTATGAAAGCATTATCAAGTTTGCGGGCACCTGCCGTTGCAGGCGTTATCCGCGAAAAAACAGTAAGAGCCGCAATTGCGGAAATTAAAAATTGCATGTATCACGGTGCAGACATGATAGATTTACATATGTCTTGCCTTGAAAACAGCGATACGGAATCGCTCAGAAAGATAGTAGAAGGTTCCAAACTGCCGATTCTGGCGCTTAATTACAATAACTTGTATGCCTTTGAAAAAGCAGGTCTTACGGAAGAAGAAAGAGTGGCAAGTTTCGTACGTGCTGCAGAAGCAGGTGCGGCAGGCATAGATATGCAGGGATATACTTTCCACAGACCGTCAAAAAGCGGTTTCTGCGGTGAGGATAAGTATTCTTTCACCAAAGGCAATCCGAAAGAAGTTGTTACGGATGAAGCAATTATTTCAAAGCAGTGTGAATTTATTGAAAAAATTCATTCACTGGGCTCAGAGGTTCTGCTCTCCTGTCACCCCGGCATCCCGATGAATTGTGAACAGGTGGTTGACCTTGCTATGTTCCTTGAAAAAAGAGGGCCGGATATCATTAAAATCGTAACTACGGCACCTACGGAAGAAGACCTTCTGGAAAGCATCAGAACAATGATGGTGCTCAAAAAGGAAATAAAGACACCCATAAGCTACCATACAAACGGAAAATGGGGCAATTTGTCGAGAATAATCAACCCGCTTCTTGGTGCACAGATTGCTTTCTGTGTTGACAGATATGCGGAAGGCAGTACGATTGAACAGCTTGATCTGCAGACGGTTAAGGCTGTAGTTGACGCTGTTGAGAGAATAAAGTGAGGTAAGGAATATGCAGAACAAGCAGATATTATTTACAGATATTCACAAGGCTGAACTCGTAGAGAAAGAAGTGCCGCAGATAACCGAAAAGGACGTTCTTGTAAAAATGGAATATACCGTCGTAAGCGGCGGTACGGAAAGGGCCAATCTTTTGGGACTGACGTCAAAGAAATTCCCCAAGGCTCTGGGTTATTGCGGCGTAGGCTACGTAGAAGAAGTCGGCGCAGACGTTACAAAAGTAGCCGTTGGCGACAGAGTTGTCGTTTATCACGGCCACCACGCAAAATATAACATCCGTCCCGAAGAAGATATAACGAAGGTTGAAAATGACAAGGTTACGTCCCTTGAAGCGGCGTTTGTCGTTATCGCTTGTATGGGTCACGGCGGCGTGAGAAAACTCGAAATCGAGCTCGGTGAAAGTGCAATGGTTATGGGACAGGGCCGGCTCGGAATTTTCTCAACGCAGTTTTTGAGACTTTCGGGTGCAAATCCCGTTATTGCGGTAGACCTTAATCCTGCAAGAAGGGAACTTGCATTACAGCTTGGTGCAGACTATGCGTTTGACCCGACGGACGAAGATTTCGTTGAAAAAGTAAAAGAAGTTACAAAAGGCAAATGCGTTAACGGCTGTGTTGAAGTTACGGGCGTA
>JAZSCG010000151.1:0-1622 GCA_045602805.1 Feifaniaceae bacterium | reverse complement strand
GGTACCGAGAGTTATATTGCGGTAAATGCAAAGGCTGAGCAGAAGGATATAGATGCCTCTGTCGCATTTCTTGAATGGCTATTCTCAAGCGAAACAGGCAAGTCGTATGTTACAAATGAACTTGGCTTCATTTCACCCTTTAACACTTTCACGGATGAGGAAAAACCGGCAGACCCTCTAGCACGTGAGGTGCTTTCATGGCTTGATTCGGGAAAGGCAAGCATTGACTGGATGTTTGCCGCCTTCCCGTCAGAAGGATATAAGGAGTATGTAGGCGGTGCACTTCTTGAGTATTCGGGCGGAAACGCAAAATGGGAGAATGTTGCCTCGACCGTAAGAGAACGGTGGGCGTCAGAGAGGCAGAGATAGAATAAATGGTAACTAAAATAAAAAACTTCTGTATTTTTCTGTTGCCGACACTTATATGCTTCTTTATTGCATTTATACTGCCGTTTTTTATGGGACTCTTTCTTTCTTTTACGGACTTTCGGACGGTTACGGATGCTACATTCGTGGGACTTAAAAATTATAAAGAGGTATTTTCGGGAGGAGAATTTCTCTCCTCACTGTGGTTTACCGTAAAATTTACGGTTGTATCGGTAATAAGCGTAAATATTTTTGCATTTTTGCTGGCACTCGGACTTACACGGGGAATAAAGGGTACTAACGTATTTCGCACGGTATTTTTCATGCCAAATCTCATAGGCGGTATCGTACTCGGTTATATATGGCAGCTTATAATCAACGGCATACTTTACCCTTACGGACAGACACTGCTGTCAAATGCGAATTACGGATTTGCAGGGCTTGTAGTACTGATGAACTGGCAGATGATAGGCTATATGATGGTCATATACATTGCAGGTCTGCAAAGCGTGCCCGAGGATATAATTGAGGCGGCACACATTGACGGGGCATCAGGCTGGATGCGACTTAAAAAAATAATTTTTCCGCAGATAATGCCGTCGGTGACTATATGCACTTTTTTGACTCTCACAAATTCTTTTAAACTGTTTGACCAGAACTACGCCCTCACAGACGGCGGTCCTTCCGGCAAGACGAAAATGCTTGCACTTGACATATACAAGACCTTCTACAACAAGGTCGGAAGTGAGGGTGTCGGTCAGGCAAAGGCAGGTGTGTTTTTTGTTATTGTTGCAGTAATTGCGCTTTTGCAGTTATATCTGACAAGAGACAGGGAGGCTTGATATATGAAAAGAAAAAGTGCTGACATCATAATTTTTGTGCTTCTTCTTATAATGGCGGTGCTGTTTATAGCGCCCGTTCTCATAATAGTTATGAACTCACTTAAAGGGCGCTTTTTTATAAGTGATACACCGTTTAAACTGCCTGATGAGACAAGTTTTGTGGGACTTGAGAACTATGTTTCGGGTCTTGCAAAAACGGGCTTTTTCTCTTCCTTCGGCTACAGCCTGCTTATAACTGTTCTGTCGGTGGCGGTGATAGTGCTTGGCACGTCAATGACGGCGTGGTATATTCAGCGGCACAAAAATGCCTTTACGAAAACGCTCTATTATGCCTTTATTTTTTCGATGATTGTACCCTTCCAGATGGTGATGTTTACGCTCAGCACACTAGCCAACCGACTCGGATTATCAAAC
>JAZSCG010000150.1:0-20170 GCA_045602805.1 Feifaniaceae bacterium | reverse complement strand
ATTTTGTTGGAATATGCTAAAATATATATAAGTATACCTATTGGAGAATGATATGATAAGAAAAATCAGAGAATCGGATAAAGAGATATTTATTGAAATGTCAAAAAATTTTTATGATTCCGATGTGGTTTTCAGAAATATACCCGAAAAATTTCACTTTGACGCTTTTGAGGAACTTATGCGTTCTGACGAATATGCCGAATGTTACATTTTTGAGGTCGAGGGAGAAATTGCAGGCTACGCACTGCTTGCAAAGACATACTCAAGAGAAGCCGGCGGAAATACCGTCTGGATAGAAGAACTCTACGTTCTTCCTCAGTATCGTGGTAAAGGCGTAGGAACAAAGTTTTTTGATTGCCTGTTTGAAAAAATACCCGCGGCAAGATACAGACTTGAGGTTGAACCCGGGAACGAAAGGGCAGTTAAACTTTATAAGGAAAAAGGATTTTATTATCTGCCGTATCAGCAGATGATAAAAGGTAACTAATAAGGAGAAATAATTTGGAGAATACGGAAAAAAGACCGGGCGCACTTCTTTGCGGTTTGTGCTGCACCCGTGAAAAGTATACAGAGTTTCGCAGTGACGATGCTACTATTGATGAGTTGTCTGCACTTGCCGACACGGCAGGCTATGAAACGGCTGCAACACTTTTACAGCAGAAGGATGTTCCTGATAGTGCTACTGTACTCGGAAAAGGTAAAGTTGAAGAATTAAGGGAAGCGGTTATTGCCACACAAGCGGAAATTATCATATTTGATAATCAGCTTTCGCCTTCCCAGATAAAAAATCTTGAAGATATTTGCGGTGTTCCCGTCATTGACAGGAATATGCTTATTCTTGAGATATTTGCTATGCATGCTACTACAAGTGAAGGTAAACTTCAGGTACAGATGGCACTTCTTAAGTACACAGCCCCGAGACTTACCGGAAAGGGACAGCAACTGTCCAGACAGGGCGGCGGCGGTGGCGGCGGCGCAGGTGCAAGAAGAGGTGCAGGTGAAAGCCAGCTTGAAACAGATAAAAGAAAAATTAAAGAGCAGATAAGTGCAATATCAGCACAACTTAAAGAAATCGAAAAGAACCGTATGCAACAGAGGAAACAGCGTGATTTAAGCGGTATTCCGAAGGTTGCGGTAATCGGATATACCAATGCAGGAAAGTCTACGCTTTTGAATACGCTGACAGGTGCAGGTGTGCTTGCAGAGAATAAATTGTTTGCAACACTTGACCCCACGACACGTCGACTTAAACTTGAAAACGGATTTGAGGTTTTGCTGACTGACACAGTCGGGTTCATAAGAAATCTACCGCATCAGTTCATTCAGGCATTTGCCTCTACTCTTGATGAGGTAAAATATGCGGATTTGCTTATAAATGTTGTAGACGCTTCAGACCCATATATGTTTGACCATATAGAGGTAACGGAAAATCTTGTTGAAAAGCTCGGTGCAGGACATATACCGATTATTACCGCACTAAACAAAACCGATGTTGCAAGTGAAAAAGTATTTCCTGCGGTAAAAAACAGCGTAAGCATTTCTGCAAAATACGGTGACGGTGTTGCGGATTTGATGAAGCTTGTCTTTGAAAAACTTACTAATTCCCATATTGAAGCAGAATATATCATTCCATATGATAAGGGAAGCGTTATTGATAAGATATACGCAGATGTGCAGACAACCGTATTGCAGACGGATTACAGAGAAAACGGAACGTATTTTAAACTGTTGGTATCGACTGCACTTGCGGGTAAGATTGAGAGGTATCGTATTTGAATTACCGTACTGTTAAGAAAAAAACAAGTGCAGAGTTTACAGAAAAAAAGTCAAGGTTTATCGGATATATTTGTCCTGTGACTACTGAAGAGGAAGCACTTGAATTTGTTGCTGAAATAAAAGCAAAGCACAGAGATGCAAGACACAATGTTTATGCTTATATTGTCAGAAAAAACAATATTATGAGATACAGCGATGACGGTGAACCGCAGGGAACTGCGGGTTTTCCGTCGCTTGAAGTGCTGCAAAAAGAAGGCTTAACTGATGTTGCTGTTGTCGTTACGAGATATTTCGGCGGTATCCTGCTTGGCGGTGGCGGACTTCTGCGTGCATATTCAAGGGCAGTTAAGGATGCTGTTGATGCTGCAGTTCCCGTCAGGATGGAAATGAGAAAGATATACATATCTAAGGTCACATATCCTCTTTACAACACAGTAATAAAAACTATTTCTGCTTGTGATGGAATAGTAAGTGACAGTGAGTTTTTGGAAAATGTTAAAATTAAGTTTTCGTTGAAGCCCGGTGAGGAAAATGCTTTTAAGGTAAAACTAGATGATGCTACCAATGCCTGTGCCGATTTTGAATGTATAGGCGAAGAATATATTTGTGTGGAGGAATAAAATGCTTCTGAGAGAACGTCAGGAAGAAATAGAAAGAAAAACACTTTCTTCGTATGCAACTTTTGCGGATTCAACCAAGGGAAGACTGATTTCTGAAGAAAAATGTTCTTTAAGAACTGATTTTACACGAGACAGGGACAGAATAATACACTGTAAATCGTTCAGACGCTTAAAACACAAAACGCAAGTGTTCCTTGCACCTGAAGGTGATCATTACAGGACACGCCTTACACATACTCTTGAAGTAAGTCAAATAGCGCGCACAATTTCCAGAGCGCTTTCTCTTAATGAAGATCTGACGGAAGCAATTGCTATGGGGCACGATTTGGGGCATACGCCCTTCGGACATGCGGGAGAGAGAATGCTTGATGCTCTGTGCAAAAACGGTTTTTCTCACAATGCGCATAGTTTAAGAGTGGTTGACGTTCTTGAAAAGAACCATAAAGGTCTTAATCTGACATATGAGGTCAGGGACGGTATATTAAATCATTCCGGAGATGGTATACCTTCAACACTCGAAGGACAGGTTGTAAGGCAGGCTGACAGAATAGCCTATATTAACCATGATATCGATGATGCGATAAGAGCAGGTATATTGAAAAATGACGACATTCCGAGGCATCTCAGAGATGTGTTGGGAAACTCACATTCGTTAAGAATTAACACACTTATAAGGGCAGTGGTAGACGGCAGTGTCGATTACCAATCGATAAGAATGACTGAAGAAATTGCAGGGCCTGCAAATGAATTGCGCAATTTTATGTTTGACAGAGTATATTTTCATCCTGTTGCAAAAGTCGAAGAAGAAAAAAAGGTAGGACATATTATTACATCACTTTTTGAACATTTCATGCAGTACCCCGAAACACTTCCGGAAAACTATAAGGAATATATGAATAATGACGGCATAGAGCAGGCTGTGTGTGATTACATTGCGAGTATGAGTGACCAATATGCAATTTCAGTTTTTGAAAAAATATTTGTCCCTCAGAATTGGAATTTATAAAAAAATAGAGGAATTTTCAAATTTAAGTCGAAATAACTAATTAGAAGGGTTAGAAAGGAGGCAGAGAAATGGCGTTACCTGAGAGCTTTCTTGAGCAGCTGCGCAGCAGAACGGAAATAGAAGATATAATTTCGGAATATGTGCAAATAAAAAGACGTGGTAAAAATCTTGTCGGTCTCTGTCCGTTTCACAGTGAAAAAACAGGATCGTTTACTGTTTTTCCCGCCACACAGAGCTATTATTGCTTTGGTTGCGGTGCTGGCGGTGATGCGATAACCTTTATTAAGAATATCGAAAATCTTGATTATATTGACGCTGTCACAATGCTTGCACATAAAGCAGGGCTTGAAATGCCTGAAATGACAGCACAGGACGGTAATTATAAAAAGAAGCGTGAAATTACGCTTGCAATAAACAGGGAAGCGGCAAATCATTTTTACAAAAATCTGCTTTCGGAAGACGGTAGTATTGCCCTTGATTACTTAAAAAAACGAAAACTGAAAGCCTCCACGGTAAAACATTTTGCACTTGGTTACGCTAAGGACAGTTGGAATGATTTGCTTAATCATTTGGTGTCAAAAGGTTTTGAATACGAACAGATCAGAGAAGCGGGGCTTTGCTCCCGCAGTCGTGACGGCAGATATTATGACTATTTCAGAAACAGGGTTATGTTTCCGATAATAGATGTCAGGGGAAATGTCATCGGTTTTGGCGGACGTGTCTTAAACGATGACAAGCCTAAATACTTGAATTCTCCGCTGACACCGGTTTTTGATAAAGGACGCAATCTTTTCTCTCTTAACAATGCAAAAGATGCAGGAAACTCATTTTTGCTTGCGGAAGGGTATATGGATGTCATTGCTCTGTGGCAAGCGGGCTTTACCAATGCTGTAGCGACTCTCGGAACGGCACTTACATCTGAGCAGGCTCGCCTGATATCACGTTATGCAGGTGAAGTTATTGTATGCTATGATGCGGATACTGCAGGGCGTAATGCGACGGAAAAGGCAATGCGTATATTCTCTGAAACCGGTATAAAGGTTAAGATACTTCGCATTACCGGCGGAAAAGATCCTGATGAATTTATAAAAACCTACGGTGCAGATGAATTCAAACGTCTGATAGATTTGTGTCATAATCAAATTGAATATAAGTTGATGGATATTAAGTCCGGATACGATATGAATATTCCTGACCAGAAGGCAGAGTATATGAAACAGGCAGTTTCGGTGTTGGCATCGCTAAGCAGTGCTGTTGAACGTGATATTTATGCAGGTGAACTTGCTGACAGTCTCGGAATTACAAAAGCGGCTATACTTGACGAAATATCAAAAGCCGAAAAAAGTTATAAAAACCGTGAAAAAAATAAAGAAATTCGCAGTGAACTTAATAAAAACAGCGGTAAAGGCGATCAGGGAAATCCCGAAAAACAAGGCAATCTGCTTGCTTCTAAAGCGGAAGAAGAACTTATTTGTATTCTTTTTTTCAGTCCCGATTTGTTTGGGCAGATATATGAACAGCTGACACCCGATGAAATGTGTACGGAATTCGGAAAGAAAGCATATTCGGCAATTGCTGATATTATCAATTCAAATACGACACTTGATTTGATGGCTCTTTCGGGGTATCTTGATACACCGCAAATGGCATCGGTTACAAGAATAATTTCAAATAAAGATGTTCTTCTTGGGGATATAGACACAGCATTTACGTGTATCGATAGGATAAAAGATGCAAACAGAAAAAAAGCGTTAAAAGAACTTGACAAGATAAAAGAAGAAGATATATCAAGATATATACAAAACTTAAAGAAAAAGAAAGGCGAATAGAAGATGGCTAATGCAAAAAATCCGGCAAAAGAGTTTCTTGAGCAGTGTAAAGGAAAAACAACAATAACTCAGAAAGAAATAATGGATTTTATCGAACAGTCCAACAGCGATGTTGCAACTATCGAAAAAATCTATGATTCTCTTGATGCAGCAGGTATTAAAGTGGAAGGTGATGACGAGCTTCCTGAGGTAGCAAGTCTTGACATTGAATCACTTGACATTGATTCAGCAGATGCTGAAAATATCGGAAATATTGACGATATTGATTCTGTACTTACAAGTGAAGGATATGCTATTGATGACCCTGTACGTCTTTATCTGAAAGAAATTGGTAAAGTGAAACTGCTTTCACTTGAGGATGAAATAGAACTTGCCAAGAGAATGTCTGAGGGTGATGTTGAAGCAAAAAAAGAACTCTCTGAAGCAAATTTAAGACTTGTCGTTTCTATTGCTAAAAGATACGTTGGCAGAGGAATGCTTTTCCTTGACTTGATTCAGGAGGGTAATCTCGGTCTTATCAAAGCTGTTGAAAAGTTTGACTATACAAAAGGTTATAAGTTTTCAACATATGCTACATGGTGGATAAGACAAGCTATAACAAGAGCAATTGCCGACCAGGCTAGAACTATCCGTATACCGGTTCATATGGTTGAAACTATAAATAAGGTAATGCGTGTTTCAAGACAGCTTTTACAGGAACTTGGACATGAACCGTCTGCAGAAGAAATTTCCAAAGAAATGAATATGCCTGTTGAAAAGGTACGTTCAATCATGAAGATAGCGCAGGAACCCGTTTCTCTTGAAACACCTATTGGTGAAGAAGAAGACAGTCATCTTAAAGATTTCATTCCTGATGACGATGCTCCCGCACCGGTTGAAGCGGCGTCGTACTCGCTTCTCAAGGATGAACTTGATAAAGTGCTTCAAACATTAACTCCACGTGAGGAAAAGGTACTTCGTCTTAGATTCGGTCTTGAAGACGGAAGAACAAGGACACTCGAAGAAGTCGGTGCTGAATTTAATGTAACAAGAGAGCGTATCAGGCAGATTGAAGCAAAAGCACTTCGTAAACTCAGACATCCCAGCAGAAGCAGAAGACTCAGGGATTTTGTAGATTAATATTGACAATTAGGATATTTTGTGTTATTTTACAACAGTAATCATCAAGAGTGGCTGAGGTACCAGGACCTGTGAAGCCCGACAACCTGCTAAAATGTAAGGTGCCAATTCCTGCGACATATGTCGGAAGATGATGCTATGTCAATGATAAAGCCTCGTCTTTGTACGAGGCTTTTATTTTTAAGGAGATATGAAAATGAGAAGAGAACTTTTTACATCTGAATCTGTAACAGAAGGACATCCGGATAAAATTTGTGATAAAATTTCGGATGCAGTGCTTGATGCCATACTTGAAAACGATCCCTCTGCACGTGTTGCTTGTGAGACGGTTGTAACAACCGGAATGGTGCTCGTTATGGGTGAAATATCAACGAGTACATATGTTGATATACCGGCAATAGCAAGAAAAACCATATGTGATATAGGTTACAACAAGCCGGAGTATGGTTTTGACGGTAATTCATGCGCTGTCCTTACTTCCATAGATGAACAAAGCGGGGATATCGCAATGGGTGTAGACGTAGGCGGTGCAGGCGATCAGGGTATGATGTTCGGCTATGCTTGCGATGAAACGGAAGAACTTATGCCTCTTCCTATATCTCTTGCACATAAACTTGCAAAAGAAATGACAAGACTCAGAAAAAACGGCACATTACCTTACCTCAGACCTGACGGAAAGACTCAGGTTACTGTAGAATACGAAGAAGGCAGACCGGTGAGAATAGATACTGTTGTTGTTTCTTCACAGCATTCAGACAGTGTTGATATGGAAACACTCCGTAATGATATTATTGAAAAAGTAATAAAGACCGTATGTCCTGCCAATTACATCGATGAGGACACAAAATTTTATATTAATCCTACCGGAAGATTTGTAATAGGCGGACCTCAGGGTGACAGTGGTCTTACAGGCAGAAAGATAATTGTTGACACCTATGGTGGATACGGCCGTCATGGCGGTGGTGCTTTCTCGGGAAAAGACCCCACGAAGGTCGACAGAAGTGCTGCGTACATGGCAAGATATATTGCTAAAAATATTGTTGCGGCAGGTATCGCACACAAATGTGAAGTACAGCTTGCATATGCTATAGGTGTTGCCAAGCCTGTGTCTGTACTTGTAAATACGTTTGGTACGTCTGATATTGATTCCCGTAGAATTGAAGATGCAGTTGTGAAACTTTTTGATCTTACTCCGGCAGGAATAATAAATAAACTTGATCTGAAAAAACCGATTTACAGCAATCTTGCGGCATACGGTCATATGGGCAGGGAAGATATCGGTGTTTCTTTTGAAAAAACGGATATGGCTGCTGCACTTAAAGCAGAACTTAATTAACAGAATTGAAACCACCTCATATAATAGTGTGAGGTGGTTTTTGTGTTTGAATTAATAATAGCATTTGCAGTAATTTTGATGTCGGGACTGGGAATGGTCTACATAATTTCAAAACTCTTTGACTCTATAACATGGGGAAAGGATCTTGATAACAGGTTTACAATGATAATTCCTGTGTATTTGGGAACAGAAGATGTTGAATTTATACTTAAAAAAGCTATTTCGGTAAGGGAGCAGAGTGAAGGCAATTTTACTATAATTGCGGTTGATTTCGATGCTGATGAAGAAACGAAGAAAATATGCAGGCTTATGTCAGAAAGTAATGAAAATATGGCATTTATGACACCCGATGAACTTGAATTATATTTTGTTGAACTTAATCAAAAGTAGATATATAATAGTTTTATGGAAAAATTAAACGGACAGGTAAAAAAGATAATATTTACTAACGAGGAGAATGCATATACGGTTCTCTTGGTTTCTTTGCCCGACGGGGATGAAACAGTCCTCGTCGGATATATACCTTTTGTAGGACTTGGGGAAAAGCTGACTGCTGAAGGTGAATTTAAAAATCACAAACAATATGGCAGACAGTTTGTGGCAGAGAGTGTTACCTTTTCGGTACCTTATGACAAAGAGGGCATTATTTCATATCTCGGCGGCGGAATGTTTAAAGGCATTGCCATGAAAACAGCCCGGAAGATATACGATAAATTTGGCAATGAGATATTTGAAATTCTCGAAAATGATGCGCAAAGGCTATGCAGAATAGACGGCATAACCAAAAAACGAGCAGCTGAGATGGCTGAACGTTATAAAAGTACATTCAGTATCAGAACTGTCATCAGTGAACTTGCAGTATACGGAATCAGTCCTTATAAAGCTGCGAAGATATATAGAATTTTCGGGCTGAACTCAATGTCTCTTATTAAGAAGAATCCGTATGTGTTGTGTGATGAGAGAATAGGCGTCTCTTTTGAGGAAGCGGACAAACTTGCTCAGCAATTCGGTATACCTGCAAACAGTAATTACAGGGTAGAAGCAGGAATTGAATATGTTCTCAGGCACAATCTTGGGAATGGACATACCTTTCTTCCATACGGTTCGCTGTGTTCCGTTGCCGCTCAAATGCTGTCGGCTGACGTGAATGACATAAGTGACGTAGTTGAAAATATGAAAAAAAATAATCAACTTGTGCAGAAAAAAATAGCAAATCTTGATGCAATTTATCTTGCGGAATACAGTAAGTGTGAAGAATATATTGCTAAGCGTCTGCTTGAAATGTCGCAGTTTTATGAGAATAACGATTATTCCAAACTGGTAGATAAGCTTGAAAAGAAACTAGGTATAAGTTACGCTCCGCTTCAGAAGAGTGCAATAATAAAGGCTGCACAGAACAGAATATTTATATTAACAGGCGGTCCCGGTACAGGAAAAACAACAGCACTTGTTGGTATGGTAGAACTTTTTAATTCGCTTGGTATGACATATGCTCTGGCGGCACCTACGGGAAGAGCGGCCAAAAGAATGACGGATATAACGGGAGTTGAGGCTAAAACTGTTCACAGGCTGCTTGAAACATCAAGGGGTGAGGAAGGACCTGCCGTTTTTAATAGAAATGCAAAAAATCCGATTGAAGAAGATGTTGTCATAATAGACGAAGCATCAATGCTAGACGTTAAACTTTTTGAAGCACTACTGCGAGCACTGAAAAATGGTTGCCGTCTGATTCTTGTTGGGGATGTCAACCAGTTACCACCCGTAGGTGCAGGCAACGTGCTCAGGGATATGATAAAAAGTGATCTCTTTACTACAGTTGCTTTGACAGAAATATTCAGGCAGGCACAGGGAAGTCTTATAGTTGTAAATGCCCATGAAGTAAACGACGGTAACTACCCCGAGTGCGAAAGCATAGAAAGTGACTTTTTCTTTGTTAAAAGACAGGAAAAGGCAGCCATAGCCGCAACTTGTCAGCAGTTGGTGTGCAGAAGTCTTCCGAAAAAGTTTTCATATGACCCGCTTAAAGATATACAGATTATAACTGCATCTCATAAGGGGGAAACGGGTACGCAGGAACTTAACAAAATATTACAGAATGCCCTGAACCCTCCTGCAGCAGGAAAAAGTGAATGTATTTTTCTTGATAAGGTATTCCGTGTCGGAGACAAAGTTATGCAGGTTAAAAATAACTATGACGCTGTATGGGTAAGAACAGATACCGGAGAAGTAGGCGACGGTATATATAACGGAGATATAGGCATAATAACAGAAATTGATGTGATAAACAGATTTATGAATATTGATTTTGAAGGCAGGATGTGTGAAATATCTTTCGATATGCTGACAGATATTGAGCTTGCGTATGCCATCACTGTACATAAGAGTCAGGGTAATGAATTTAAATGTGTTGTTATGCCGGTGTATTTTGCAGGCAGACTCACTACAAGAAATCTGCTCTATACGGCTATTACAAGGGCTCGTGAAACGATGGTTTTAGTCGGTATTCCGGAAGCCGTTAAGGCAATGGTAGATAATAATAAAGAAACAAGACGTTTTACGGGACTAAAGTATATAATGATAGACAGAATGGGAATATAATATGGGTGTGGTTTCAAAGCTGTTTTTTCCGCAAAGGTGTGCCTTTTGCGGAGAAGTATCTTCAAGTGTAAGCGGTGTCTGTGAAAAATGTGAGGGTGAAATTCCTATTATAGGCACACCTAAATGCAAGCGGTGTGGCTGTGCTGAGGATAGGTGCAGTTGTACACCCATAATTAATCACTATGACAGAATAACAGCACCGTTTTACTATGACGGTATTGTTAAAAAGATGATTACACAAATAAAACAGTACTCTTCGCAAGAAAGTACACAGATGGCAGTATCATTTATGGCAGAGGAATGCCGTAGAAGTTATAAAATAAATTTTGATGTTGTTACGGCTGTTCCGACCAACAGACTCGGATTTATAAAAAGAGGATATAATCCTGCAGAGTATATTGCTTCAATGCTTGCAAACGAACTTTCTTTGCCATACAAGTCGCTGCTCAAAAAGCACTTTACGCTATCGTCACAGAAGAGTAGTGACCGTATACGTCGGTTGGAAAATATCAGTGGGGCATATTATGTTACTGATAATGTGCAGGATATGAATATTCTTTTGGTGGATGATGTAAAAACTACAGGTGCAACACTTAACGAATGCAGTCGTATGCTAAAACTCAGCGGCGCGAAAAGAGTTTATGTTGCAGTTGTCTGTATTACGGGAAAGTAATAATAAAATTTGTTGACTTTTGTTCTCAATGAGATACAATATTATTATAAATATATTTTAAAAGGACAGGTATAATATGAGTAACGAAATCGGAATTGACCTTGGAACAGCGAGTGTTCTGGTCTATGTCAAAAATAAAGGTATTGTGCTGAAAGAGCCTTCAGTCGTTGCTGTTGACAGAAATACTAACAGGGTTCTTGCTTGCGGCACGGAGGCTCAAAAAATGCTCGGCAGAACACCTGGTAATATTATTGCAATCAGACCGCTGCGTGACGGTGTTATTAACGACTATGAAATCACACAGAAGATGCTTAAGTACTTTTTGAAGAAGGTAACGGGCTTTATGCTTTTTAAGCCGAAAGTAATGGTGTGTGTTCCCAGCGGTATTACTGAAGTTGAAGAGAGAGCGGTTATTGATGCGGCTAAACAGGCAGGTGCAAAGAGAACGTATCTTATTGAAGAGCCTGTTGCTGCTGCAATAGGTGCAGGTCTTGAAATTAATAATCCCGTAGGTAATATGATTGTTGATATCGGTGGCGGAACGACTGATGTAGCAGTAATTTCACTGGGTTATCCTGTTGTTTCAGCATCAATCAAGGTTGCCGGAGATAAGTTTGACGATGCGATAATTAAATATTGTCGCAGAAAGTACAACGTGCTTATCGGTGACAGAACAGCTGAAAAGATTAAGATGGAAATAGGTTGTATTTATCCGCAGGAAGAGATAATTCAGGTTGAAGTTAAGGGCAGGTGCCTTATGACCGGTCTGCCGAAGGTAATAACAATCAATTCGGATGAACTTACAGAAGCATTTGAAGAATGTGCTACACAGGTGCTTGAAGCAGTTCACTCTGTTCTTGAACGTACACCGCCTGAACTTATAGGCGATATTGCACAGAATGGTATTGTTATGACAGGCGGCGGAAGTCTTCTCCGTGGATTTGACCAGCTTATTGAGTTTAAAACCGGAATTAAGACATATGTCGCAGATGATGCGGTTTCATGCGTTGCAAAAGGCACAGGTAAGTGCCTTGCTAATATGAATCTGATGCCTGACGGCACACTCAATCTTGCAAGAAATAAAGAGTTTCAGAACTAAAAAAATAGTTGGTACATATGTACCAACTATTTTTATTTTATAAGGTCTGCTATTTTATAAACATTACCGGCGCCCATTGTGATGACCACATCATTTTCTTTTGCATGTCGCAAAATATGGAGCGCTGCATCTTCAAATGATTTTGCATATAAAGCACCTTCGATTTTATCTGATATATCCTGCGAATGTATACCGACTTCGTTTTTTTCACGGGCAGAATAAATATCTACAAGAATCGTCTTGTCTGCAAGGGAGAGGGCTGAAATAAAATCATTTAAAAGAGCAGCTGTTCTTGTGTAAGTGTGGGGTTGGAATATGCAGAAGAGAGTACCTTTACATACGCTTCGAGCTGCCGTAAGTGTTGCTTTTATCTCACTGGGGTGATGCGCATAATCGTCTATTATAGTAAATGGTTTTTCTGATTTGATTTTTTCAAACCTTCTGCGGGCACCGCCGAAATGTTCTGTTGCAGTTTTTATTATTTGAAAATCGATATTATGTGCTCTTGCAGCAGCTACTGCACACATAGCATTGTATATATTGTGTATACCTGGAACAGAAAGAGTGATATTTCCGAGTAATTTTCCGTTTTCATATACATTGAATGAGGGGTAACCGTCTGTATTTATATCGCTTGCATAGTAATTTGCTGAACTGTCTTTTAATGACACGGTTATTGGGGTACCGTGGTAATCGTTTTTTACATCATTTGTGTATTTGCAATCAATATTGAAAACTGCCTTTTCTGCTTGTGATACATATTTTAAGAATGACGATTTAATTGCATTTATATCTTTAAAATAGTCGAGATGATCTTCCTCTATATTTAAAACTACCGGAAGATCTGTAGGGAAGTGAAGGAACGAATCCACATATTCACAAGATTCAAAGACAATGCATTTTTTGCTTCCTGATACGAAATTGGATTTAATGTCGGGCAGAGTTCCGCCGATAAGAACTGTCGGATCCATTTCAGAGGCGAGAAGGATGAGAGCAAGCATAGCTGTAGTAGTAGTTTTACCGTGAGTTCCACATACACCTATTCGGTTGCTGTAGTCGCTTAAGAGTGAACCCAGAAAGACTGAACGTTCAACACAGTTTATACCTAACGCTCTTGCACGCGCTAATTCAGGGTTATCATTGTGAATGGCAGCAGTATACACAACAAGGTCATAGTCACTTATATTATCTGCTGACTGTCCTTCAAAAACGGTAATGCCTTTTGCCATAAGTTTCGATACAGTCTCGCTAACAGAATTATCCGAACCTGTTACTTTATAGCCGTTGTCATGCATAATTTGGGCAAGTGAACTCATACTTACCCCGCCAATGCCGATAAAATGTATTTTGCTTATATTCTTAAAATCAATATTAATCATATTTACACCTCGTTTATAACATTATACTACCATATTTCAAAGATTAAAATAGTTAGTGATTATTTTTTTCTTTTGGAGGCAATAATATTTTTATCTACGAAAGGGTGATATTATGGAGATTACGGATGTGAAAATCAGAAAAACATTTGATGAGGGACAAATTAAAGCAATAGTCTCTGTTACTTTTGACAATTCACTTGCGGTACACGATATTAAAATAATTGAAGGTAATTCAAGGATTTTTGTTGCAACTCCGAGCAGGAAAAGTGCTGAGGGTGAATACAGAGATATAGTGCACCCGATAAATGCGGATTTCAGAGCAGATTTTGAAAAAAAGATATTGGATGAGTATAATAGAATTATTCAGTAACAATTAAGTTAAATTCTCATAGAATAAAGCAGGATGATACTGGGAGGCATTTATGGAAAGAACCGTAATGTTTATGGCTGATGAGAGATATCGTTATGCCTGCGAATATCTTGAAAGTAAAGGGGTAAAAGTCAGACTGTGCAGAGATACTCTGGAATATGACGGAGAGGAGAATATAATTCTTCCGCTTCCGCTGACGAGAGACGGTCTGACATTTTATCTTCCTTTTGCTGAAGATAAAAGATATATTTCAACATTTGTTGACGGACTTTCTTCAAATTGTAAAATTTTTGGCGGCGCAATAAAACAAGGCTTTACAGAACTTTGCAATTTTTATAATTTAACGTTGTATGACTACTATGATGATGAATATGCAAATGAAAATTCAGTCCTGACTGCCGAGGCGGCTGTAAATATTTACGGTAAAAAGAATGCTCTTATATTGGGATACGGAAGAATAGGTAAGCATCTTGCAAAAATATGTGATAATGCAACAATTTGTGCAAGAAGTGAAAAGGATATAACTGATATTAAAAGTAAATACACCTTTTTGCAATATTCGGAACTTTACAGAAATATCGGAAGTTTTGATTTAATTTATAATACTGTACCTGCCTGTGTAATTGATGTTGATACAGTAAAACAGATTGTTGGGAAGTATATAGAACTTGCATCAGAACCCGGGGGAATTCCGCTTGGTTGTGAAGATTATATCGATTATTATGTTGAGAGAGGTCTTCCGGCAAGAGCATGTCCGCAAAAAGCAGGGCAACTTTTGGCGAAAAGGCTTATCAAATATATGAAGTTGGAGTGAATGCGGTGACCGACAACAAGACTGTTGGATTTGCTATGTGCGGTTCGTTTTGCACTTTTTCGAGCGTAATACCGCACATAAAGGAACTGAAAGATAAAGGTTACAATGTTCTTCCGATAATGAGTGAGATGTCATACACTACAGATACCCGTTTCGGAACAGCTGGATCGTTTATAAACAGAATAGAAGATATTTGCGGTGAAAAAATAATACATAGTATAAAAGGTGCAGAACCTATCGGACCTAAAAAGATTCTGGATATTCTGGTGATTGCACCGTGTACGGGCAACACTCTTGCAAAGCTTGCCTGCGGTATAGCAGATTCTTCCGTAACGCTTGCAGCGAAAGCGCATCTGCGAAACGAAAGACCGATTGTTATTGCGGTTTCAAGCAATGATTCTCTTGCAAATAATGCTAAAAATATTGGGACTCTGCTAAATATGAAAAATTATTACTTTGTGCCTATGAAACAAGATGCACCACTTAGTAAACCACGCTCGGTTGTAGCTGATTTTACGAAAATAAGCGATACTGTTTCATTTGCATTTGAAGGTAAACAAATACAGCCTATATGGTTATAAAGGAAACGGCATATATCTGCCGTTTCCTTTATATATTTATGTATTAAAAACAATTGAATTTTGACATACATGTATGGTATAATTAACAACTGGAAGATATCTCGAAGGAGAGAAGGTATAAATGAAAGCATGCATTATTCAACCCCCATATTCAAGGGATGTTTCTTTTTCCGATGAATATTTTGATTATAAACTTAAGCAATTAGACAAGTGTGATGATTCTGTAGACATTATAGTTCTGCCGGAATACAGTGATGTTCCGTGCGCAACGTCAACACTTGAGGAGACACTGTTTTATCACGATAAATACATAGATATTCTTCTGGAGAAGTGCAAAGAAACTGCAAAAAGATGCAATGCGCTTGTTTTTGTAAATGCACTTTATCCGATAAATGATAATTACAGAAATACGACGTATGTATATAATAAAGACGGGGAACTGGTGGGAAAGTATTTCAAAAAACATTTGCCGCCACTTGAACTCAACACATTAAAACTTGACTCGGATTATACTTTTGAGTTTTCTGAGCCTTATGTAATTGAAATTGACGGACTCAGATATGGATTTCTTACTTGCTATGATTTCTATTTCTATGAAGCATTTGCTAATATAGCACGTCAGAATGTAGACATCATTATAGGTTGTTCGTTACAGAGAAGCGATAGTCATGATGCGATTGAAACTATGTGCAGATTTTTGGCATATAACACAAATGCATACGTAATTCGTTCATCCGTAAGTTTTGATGAGAATTCAGAAATATGCGGCGCAAGCATGGTTGTATCACCTTACGGTAAGGTGCTTGCAAATATGAAGGGTAGATTCGGTATGGAAACGGTTGAATTTGATCCAAAGGACAAATATTATAAACCTGCCGGATTCGGTAATCCTGATGCTGCACATTATGAATACATAGAATTCGGGCGTAAGCCATACCAGTACAGACCTGCAGGTAGTGCGATTATCAAGTATGAGAAGACATTGGGATATCCCAGAGTTTGTGCACACAGAGGTTTTAGCAGTATTGCACCTGAGAACAGTATGCCTGCTTTCGGTGCTGCGGTTGCGATGGGTGCAGAGGAAATAGAATTTGATTTATGGCCGACTGCCGATGGTGAGATAGTATCGTGTCATGACAGACGTCTTGACAGAGTAAGCACCGGCTCTGGTATTTTAGCCGAACATACATTAAGTGAATTGCAGGAGCTTGATTTTGGCGTTAAGTTCGGCGAAAAATTCAAGGGCATGCGTATTATTAAGTTTGAAGACATTCTTAAAAAGTTTGCGTGTCACGTCATAATGAATATTCACGTCAAACCTCTGTCTCTTACGGAAGAATATCCTGAAGAAATAATGAAAAAAATCGTTTCACTTATAAAAAAATACGATTGCGAAAAATATGTATATTTTATGCTTGAGACAGATATGCAGATTAAATTGTTTAAGGACTATGCTCCCGAAATTCCTGTCTGTGTAGGTCATCTGAAGGCAAGACCGTGGGAAATTGTTGACAGAGCAATTGAATTCAAGTGTGAAAAAGTTCAGTTGTTTAAACCGTACTTTAATCAGGAAATGATTGATAAAGCACATGAAAACGGAATTATATGTAATGTATTCTATTCTGATGATCCCGAAGAAACCAAACGGTTTTTAGACATGGGTATAGATACTATACTTACCAACGACTATAACTTGATTTCTCAACAAGTCGAGGGATAATTTTTTTCAATGTTGAAATTGTAATGTGGAGGTTAATATGTGCGGAATAATAGGATATATAGGTGAAAAACCCGCTCTCAATATTCTTGTTGAAGGTCTTGCAAGAATGGAGTACAGAGGGTATGACTCTGCGGGTGTGGCATTTTTTGAGAACGATGTTCTAAAAACGGCAAAGGCCCAGGGAAGACTTTCAAATCTTGAGGCTAAACTTGATGACAGCATGAATGATGATATTCATCTTGGAATCGGACATACAAGATGGGCAACACACGGTGAGCCGTCTGACAGGAACTCACATCCTCATTCCAGCAGGAAGATTACAGTAGTTCATAACGGTATCATAGAAAATTTCGTTGAACTGAGAAAAATTTTGATTGCTGACGGATATAAATTTCTTTCTGATACAGATACTGAAGTTGTTGCACATCTGATTGATAAATATTATGTTAAGACGAATGATATGTTTGAAGCACTTAAGACTGCTATTTCTGTCCTCAACGGCTCATATGCTCTTGCTATAATATGCCATGATGAAAATGACCGTATTTATGCTATCCGCAAGGAAAGTCCGCTTCTCATTGGTAAAGGTGAGGGCGAGAATTTTATTGCTTCGGATATGACGGCACTTCTTAAATATACTAAGGAATATTATCTCCTTGAAAAAGATGAGATTGCTATTGTATCAGAAAACAATATAGAAATTTATGATCTTGACAGACATATTATCGACAGAGAACTTAAAGTTGCCGACTGGGATGCAGACAGTGCTGAAAAGGGCGGGTTTAAGCACTTTATGATTAAAGAAATATATGATACGCCTTCAGTGCTTAATAACATTTTTAATAAGTATATTATCAACGACCATATCGTTTTTGATGATGCTGAAAAATTTAATGAAATTTTAAGACATACCAAGCGTATAGTTGTAGTTGCCTGTGGTAGTGCAAACTATGTGGGTATGACGGCAAAATATATGATAGAATCGCTTTGCGGTGTTGAAGTTTCTGTTGAGGCGGCAAGTGAATTCAGATACAGAAATCCGGTGATGGGCGAGGGTGACCTTGTTGTTGCTATATCTCAGAGCGGTGAAACGGCTGATACACTTGCAGCAATGCGTCTTGCTAAGAACAGAGGATTTCCTGTTCTTGCGATAGTGAATGTACTTGGTTCATCTGTTGCAAGAGAAGCAGACGTTATGATTTATACTGCGGCAGGTCCTGAAATTTCTGTTGCTACAACAAAGGCTTTTTCTGCTCAGCTTGCTAACATCCATTTACTCGCTCTGCAGCTTGCATTTATAAGAGGTTATATTTCAGAAAGAGAACTTGGTGAAAAACTCTTACTGCTTAAAAAAGTGCCTGACGTTGTACAGAAAATACTTGATGATACTTCATTGTGTGAAAAGTGTGCTAAAGAACTGTATGAGGCGAAGGACGTTTTCTTTATAGGAAGGGGTATCGACTCTGCGTTATCGCTTGAAGGTTCACTCAAACTTAAAGAAATATCTTATATTCACAGTGAAGCATTTGCGGCTGGTGAACTTAAGCACGGTCCGATTTCGCTTATAGATGAAATTTCACCGACTGTTGCAATTTCAACACAGAGTTATCTTGCTGAAAAACTTGCAAGTAACGTTAATGAAGTGTGTTCAAGACAGGGTAAAGTCTGGACAGTATGCAAAAAGGCAGACAGAAAGCTTTTTGAAGGCATTTCCAAAGTAATAGAATTACCCGATTTTGATGAAATGTTTTTACCGATACCTACGATTATACCGTTGCAGCTTATTGCTTATTACGTTGCACTTTACAAGGGTTGTGATATCGATAAACCGAGAAATCTTGCAAAATCTGTAACAGTAGAATAAAAATGGTTGACAAATGAAAATATTATATATATAATATTAGGCGTCATTGTGAGGTAAATTATGCGGATAAATGCAGAGAAGATTTTTAAAACTGAAGGCTTGTCTTCAAACTATACTTTTTCTCTTGATCTTACAGATTGTGAATTCTGGGGTGAATATCCGTTTAAAACTCCCATTGAAGTAACTGCAAATCTTTCCAACAGAGCAGGAATGGTCGTTCTCACCACTCATGCGACGGCACGTTTTGAGACAGGCTGTGCACGTTGCACCAAGGGCGTTGTTCTTGATCTCCCGATAGATACGGAAAATTATGTTGTTACCGAATATGAGAATCAGGATGACAGTTCAATGATTCTTGCGGAAGATTATATTATCGACCTTGCTGAAATTGCAGAATTTGCAGTTATAACAAGTGCTCCGATGAAGGTCTTGTGTAAAGATGATTGTAAGGGGTTATGCCCCAAATGCGGTAAGGATCTTAATGAAGGCAGGTGTGACTGTCCTGAAAAAGAGCCTGATCCAAGATTAGCAATATTAAAAAATTTATTATAATAGCGTCACAAGGAGGTGTCTTAAAATGGCAGTACCGAAGAACAAAACATCAAAACAGAGAAAACACAAGAGACGTTCCAGCGTATGGAAGCTTAGTGCTCCTACACTCGTTAAGTGCCCCCAGTGTCACGAACTTACAGTACCTCATAAGGTATGTCAGAACTGCGGATACTACAACGGTAAAGAAGTAGTAAAAGTAGAAGCGTAAAACAAGCAATTAAAACGGAGGGTGTTTTTAGCATCTTCCGTTTTTTTTGGATAGGAATGAATTATGTCAGTATTGATTAAAGATGTAAGAGAATATTCGCCTTGCTCCAAGCAGATACGTGCCGGAGATATGTTGGTATCGATAGACGGCCACGAAATTAAAGATGTTCTCGACTATATGTACTACTCGGCAAAAAAGAAACTGAGTTTAACAGTAACAAGAGAAGGTTCTGCTCTTACTGTAAAGATAAAAAAAGAACAGTATGAAGATCTTGGTCTTGAATTTGAAACGTATCTTATGGACCGTGAGATGCATTGTAAGAATAAATGCATTTTCTGTTTTATAGATCAACTGCCAAAAGGTATGCGTGAAGCGCTTTACTTTAAAGATGATGATGCAAGACTTTCGTTTTTGGTGGGAAACTACGCCACTTTGACGAATATGTCGGAAGAAGATATAGACAGAATCATTAAACTTAAAATCAGCCCGATAAATATATCGGTACATGCTACAGATCCGAAAGTGCGTGTGGAAATGATGAAAAATCCGTCTGCGGCAAAATGTTATGATATTATGAAGCGATTTTATGATAATGGCATAGAGATGAAAGGGCAGATAGTTCTTTG